>NZ_JBEXCW010000045.1:0-67808 GCF_040605435.1 Streptomyces sp. NPDC005574 | reverse complement strand
CTGGAGGCGGATCGGAAGTTCGGGGCACATGTCTTCGACGCGGCCAACGGCGGAGCGCTGCTGTGGCAACACCTCTTCTGGTTCTTCGGCCATCCGGAGGTGTACATCATCGCCCTGCCGTTCTTCGGCATCATCTCCGAAGTGATCCCGGTGTTCTCCCGCAAGCCGATGTTCGGCTACATGGGCCTGATCGCCGCGACCATCTCCATCGCCGGTCTGTCGGTAACCGTGTGGGCCCACCACATGTACGTCACCGGCGGTGTGCTGCTGCCGTTCTTCTCCTTCATGACGTTCCTCATCGCGGTCCCGACCGGCGTGAAGTTCTTCAACTGGATCGGCACCATGTGGAAGGGCAGTCTGTCCTTCGAGACGCCGATGCTGTGGGCGACGGGGTTCCTGCTCACCTTCGTCTTCGGTGGTCTGACCGGAGTCATGCTGGCGTCTCCGCCCCTGGACTTCGCGATCTCCGACTCGTACTTCGTGGTGGCGCACTTCCACTACGTCGTCTTCGGCACCGTCGTCTTCGCGATGTTCTCCGGCTTCCACTTCTGGTGGCCGAAGTTCACCGGCAAGATGCTCGACGAGCGCCTCGGCAAGATCACCTTCTGGACGCTGTTCATCGGCTTCCACGGCACGTTCCTGGTCCAGCACTGGCTGGGTGTGAACGGCATGCAGCGCCGTATCCCCGACTATCTGGCGGTGGAGGGCCTGACCACGCTCAACACGGTGTCGACGATCTTCTCGTTCCTGCTCGGCCTGTCCTTCCTGCCCTTCTTCTACAACGTGTGGAAGACGGCCAGGTACGGCAAGCCGGTCGAGGTCGACGACCCGTGGGGCTACGGCCGCTCGCTGGAGTGGGCGACCTCCTGCCCGCCCCCGCGGCACAACTTCGTCCGGCTGCCGCGGATCCGCAGCGAGTCCCCGGCGTTCGACCTGAACCACCCGGAGACCGGCTCGCAGGACAGGGAGTTGACGCCCGCGTGACCGCCGTCGACAGCCGGGCGCTGCTCAACGACATCGAGGGGCATCTGCTGATCGCCGCCGCCCGCGAGGAGGGACGCAGGGCCGCGACGGACGTCTGCGCTCAGCTCCAGTGGCTGACGGACGCTCAGCGAGCAGAGCTGGAGGGCCGGTTGGAGGCGCAGTACCTGAACCTGGCCCGCACCTCCTGGCAGCGCACGGCGGACCGTGCCCGTGAGGTGCGGGCCGAGTACGAACAGACCTACCGCGGCCTGCGGCGCCGCCTGCTGGCCGGCTGGCTGCTGGCGTGCGCCGCGACCACGGGGGCGCTGCTTCTTCTGCTCTAGTGCCGCGACAGGCAACGGGCGCTACGTCAGCGTCCACTTCTGGTTGTCGCCGCCGTCGCACGACCACAGGTCCAGCGGACTGCCGTTGGTGGTGGCGTTGTTGTAAACGTCCAGGCACAGACCGGCGTTGACGTTGGTGATCGTGCCGTCGCCGTTCACGTTCCACTGCTGGTTGCTCTGGCCGTTGCAGTCCCAGATGACGACCTTGGTGCCGTTGGTCGTACCGAGGTTGTAGGCGTCCAGGCACTTGTTGCCGTACACCACGAGTTCCTTGCGGGAGGTGTACGTCCAGGACTGGTTCCGGCCGCCGTTGCAGTCCCACAGTTCGGCCTGGGTGCCGTTGCCGGTGGTGTTGTCGTAGAGGTCGAGGCAGCGGCCGGACTGCTTGCCGACGGCGAGGGCGCCGTTCGCGCCGGGCAGCGGCCTGACCGTGACGGAGTCGAGCGCCGGGCCGCCGGAGAAGGTGAGCTTGTTCGTGGAGCCCTTGGCCAGGGCGACGGCGACCGACACCGTGCCCGCGCTCGACCCGGTCGGCGGGAAGGACACGGTGGTGGCGTTCTGGCCGTTGACCTGGAGCGCGGCCGTCCGGGCGGTGGTGCCGGTGTTGGTGTAGGACACGTCGACGGTCTTCACGCCGGTGCTGCCCGCGACGACGCCGGTGAAGCTCGCCGTGCCGGTGTACGTGCTGCTCGCCGCCTCGGTGCCGCCGGTCACCGTGAGCAGCACAGAGCCGCCGGCCGGGACGCTGGCGGTGTAGCCGGTGCCGTGACTGCCCAGGTTCGACCGGCTCCACAGGTCACGGACGGTCGCGGAGGCGCCGGTCAGGCCGAGGTCGGCCCAGCGCACGGTGATGTTCCGGGCGGCGGAGGTGCGGTTGAGCAGCACGACCGCGCGCTTGCCGGTGCCGGACAGGACCTTGCCGTAGACCTGTGCGCCGGTGGTGTCCTCGGCGACCTTCACGCCCTGGAGTCCGCGCGTGTCCTGGTCGACGGCGATGACCTCGGGGTTCTTGAGGATCGCCGCGGTCTCCGAGGTGAGGGTCGTCAGGTCGTTGCCGGCGAGCAGCGGGGCGCCGGAGATCGCCCACAGGTTCATGTGGGTGCGGTTCTGGGCGGCGGTGAAGCCGTCCATGCCGACCATCAGCATGTCCGGGTCGTTGAAGTAGCCGGTGTGCTGGGCCGTGGGGTGCAGCGTCTGGTCGAAGTTGGACAGCAGACTGCTCATCGACGGCTTGCTGCCGTAGTAGATGATGTCGGTGCTGGTCCGCCACATCGGGGCCTGGCCCGGCGCCCAGTTCCAGGGGTTCTGGTAGCCCCAGTTGCACACCGAGAGGGTCAGCGGACGGCCGGTGGCCGCCGTGGCCCTGGCGACCGAGTCGCTGACGGCCTGGTAGGTGCTCTTCGCGTCGAGGCCCTCGGCGTCGCCGCCGCACCAGTCGACCTTGACGAAGTCGAAGCCCCACGTGGAGAACTGCCGCATGTCCTGGTCGTAGTGGCCCTCGCTGCCCGAACCGGGAGCGGCGGGGCGGCCGGTGGGGTAGTAGTAGCCGCAGCCGTCCTTGCCGGCGTCGGTGTAGATGCCCGCCTTGAGACGCTTGCTGTGGATGTAGTCGGCGATGGCGGCCATGCCGCCGGGCCACTCGGCGGTGTCGACGGTGATGTTCCCGGCGCTGTCGCGGGTGCCCTGCCACCAGCCCTCGTCGATGTTGATGTACCTGTACCCGGCCTCCGGCAGGCCGGCCGCGACGAACGCGTCGACCTGCTTCTTGATGACGCTGTAGTCGATCCTGGCGGCGAAGCTGTTCCAGGAGGCCCAGCCCATGGGGGCGGTGGGCACGGGTATCTGGCGGGTCGTCGCCGCCTGGGCCGGACCGGGGCCGGCGAACAGCAGCGCCGCGGCCACGGTGAGCACGAGCACCAGGGCGCGGACGGCGGCGGCCCGGGAGCGCCGCAGGTGAGCTCTGGCGGCCGGGCGCGGCGGGGCGGACATGCGGGGGGACATGCGGCTCCTTCATGCGGGGGGGGACCCACCATGAGTTCGTTATTTCGGACATGGATCGGTGCTCCGAACGTGTCGCGGGGCGAACGTAGAACCGCGGGAGGGCAAAGTCAACGGCTGTGACGAGGGTGCACAGCGATGCGAACTCGCCACGCGCGGCGGGTCGTTGCCACGCGGCCGACGGTCGGCGCCGGCACCGGCGCGCGGCCCGCGGCGGAAGGGCTCCGGGGCGGCGGGCGAGGGTCGTCACCGCCGCACGGCCGGGGCAGGTCACGGGTGACGGCCATCGCCGCCGCTCGCACCGGGCGGGCGGAACCCGTCAGGCTCCGGCGGGCCGCCATCCCGGCGGTCGCAGGATCGCCAGCAGCTGCCGGACCAGTTCGTCGACGACCTCGTCGAGGGTCGCGTCCACCCAGCCGGCGTTCCAGTCGTGCAGCAGGCCGTTGACGCTGCCGATGAAGGCCGTGGCGGCGAGCC
The DNA here is from genome assembly GCF_040605435.1 of Streptomyces sp. NPDC005574. Taxonomy (NCBI): domain Bacteria; kingdom Bacillati; phylum Actinomycetota; class Actinomycetes; order Kitasatosporales; family Streptomycetaceae; genus Streptomyces; species Streptomyces sp. NPDC005574. The sequence goes on along the minus strand of NZ_JBEXCW010000045.1, from coordinate 64,026 downwards.
GGTAGTCGCGGGGCGCCGCCTCGCCCCGCTCGACGGCCGCCGCGGCCTCGGCGCACACCAGGTTCACCCAGCGGGCGCGGCGGGCCAGCCGCTGCTCCTCCAGCCGGGGACTGACGCCGATGATCTCGACGAACGTGATCCGGACCCGGCGCGGATCGGAGGTGACGTTCGCCGCGTACGCCCGGAAGATCGCCGCCGCGCGCTCTGCCAGCGGAACCGGCCCGATGCCGCTCACCGAGGCCAGGACGGCCTGCTCGGCCCATCCGTTCACCTGGAGGTGCAGGGCGGCCAGGACGTCCTCCAGGGTGCGGAACTCCTCGTAGAACTGACGGGTGGACAGACCCGCGGCCTCGCTGAGCGCGGCGACGGTGGTGGAGCGGTAGCCGGGGACGTCTCCGAACAGCTGGAGCGCGGCGTCCAGGAAGCGCCTGCGCCGCTCCGCCTGGCGCTCCTCGGCGGACTTGCCGCCGTAGCGGCCGGTCGCCGCCCTGAGCCTGCCGGTCACCCGCGCCTCCCTCTCTCACCGCCGATCGTCGCACGGATCGGTCCGACAGCCGATTTTGTCCTGTCCGCGGTCTTGTGGAGAAGGCCCCCTCTTCCTTACTTTGCAGTAAGTTCACTCTGAATGCGCTCGTGTTCAGATTCGGCCATGCCGTCTTGGCATGTTCCACTCATGACGCCCCACTCCAGAGGAGAGAGCACTCATGCCTGCTATCAGACCCAGGCACCTTTGCTCCGTAGCCGCCGCCCTCGTCCTGACCCTCACCGCTCCCGCGACCGCCGCGACGGCCGCGGCCCCCGACGCGACGGCCGCCGCCCTGCGCGAGGTGCTGTTCGTCGGGAACAACTGGGACGGCACGGCCGATGTCATCAAGTCGTCCGGTGACTTCGCGAAGGTCGGCCGCATCAACGTCATCCCCGACAAGGACGCGCGGATGGCGGCGATCAACGCCGACCCGATCAAGTGGATCTACTTCATGGCGATCCGCAACGGCGTCGGGGAGGGACACGACCAGTTCGCCGACGACATGTACTCCACGCCGGACGGCAGGTCGGTGGTCGTCTCCCGGCCGAGCTTCGCCGACGTCGTCTCCATCGACCTCGCCACCGGGAACATCAACTGGCGTTTCGCCGTGTCGGGTTACCGCTCGGACCACATGGCCGTCTCCCCCGACGGCACCCGGGTGGCGGTGTCGGCCTCGACCGCCAACACCGTGCACGTCCTCGACATCAACAGCGGCAAGCAGCTGGGCTCGTTCGCCACCGGGGACAAGCCGCACGAGAACATCTTCACCAAGGACGGCAAGTACATCTGGAACATGGCCATCGGTGACGTCAACACCGACCTGGACGACCCGGGCTGGGACTGGACGAAGGGCGACCGGCACATCACGGTCGTGGACGCCACGACCTACAAGCAGGTCAAGGTCATCGACATGCGCTCCCGCCTGGACGCGATCGGCCTGAAGGACTTCTCCGACGCGGTACGGCCCGCGGTGTTCTCCCCGGACGAGTCGAAGCTCTACTTCCAGGTGTCGTTCTTCAACGGCTTCCTGGAGTACGACGTCGCCACCGACAAGATCACCCGGGTGAAGACGCTGCCGAAGAACCCCGCGACCAGCGAGGACCGTACGACCTGGGTCAACGACTCGCGTCACCACGGTCTTTCGATGAGCCCCGACGGCAGCAAGCTGTGTGTCGCCGGCACGATGGACGACTACGCGACGGTCGTCGACCGGGCCACCCTCCAGGAGGGCCCCCTCAACACCGTCTCCAAGCCGTACTGGGCCACCGTCAGCGGGGACGGCAAGGACTGCGTGGTCTCCGAGAGCGGCGCCGACCAGGTGACGGCGATCGACTTCGCCACCGGCAAGAAGACGGTGTCGGTGCCGGTCGGCGACCACCCGCAGCGCGTACGGCTGGGTCACGTGCTGAACAACTGGACCGGCCCGGCGACGAGTTGACGTTCCCGTGCCTCCTGCGCCCGCTCCTCCGCCGGCACCGGTCCGCGACAGCGGCCGGTACCGGCGGGGGTGGCGGGCCGCGGTGTCAGAACTTGGCGGCCGCCCATGCCGCCAGTTCGGACCGGGCCGCGCTCAGCACGCCCGCGGACGGCGAGGCAGCCCCGTTGGTCACCAGCGCGTAGTGCGGCACCCCGGAGTCCTGGTCGGTGAGCAGCAGGCGGCGGCTGCCCGTGCCGCCGGGCTCGCGGGCCGCCGCGATCGGTGTCGAACTCGCGTATGCCGGCGGGTTGTAGGCCGTGCCGAGGTCGGAGACCACCGTCGTGGACGCCGTCGGGAAGGTCGCCGGCAGGTGCAGTTCGGTGGGCGCGGAGCCGGCCCCGGAGCGCCACACCAGGAGCCCGTACTGTCCGGAGCCGACGAGGTTCGCCACGTTCGGCAGTGAACCGGGGACCGGGTTCCAGGTCAGGGTCGTCGAGCCGTCGCGGGAGCGGTCCTCGTAGGTGAAGGCGAGGGTCGAGCCGGAGGTGGCGCTCGGGTAGACGCGGTCGAGGAGCCTGGTGTCCTGACGCAGGACCGCGTTGCCTGAGTCGTCGAGGCGGACGGCCGACAGGTCCTCGTCGTTCCAGGCGTCCCCGGAGGTCAGCACCTTGCCGGCGTTGTCGTTCATCAGCTCGTGGTGTCGCCCGTTGTAGAGGTCCCACTGCCACTGGGTGCCGGACAGGACCGGGCCGGAGCCGGCCGGGGACACCCACCAACTCGCCCCCTTCACACGGGAGTCGAGGGACTGGTACATCGCCTTCAGGACCGTCGGGGCCTTGTCGGCGACGGTGCCCGCGAGCGGGTGGCCGAACTCGCTGACCACGGCCGCCGTTCTGGCCGCGGCGGCCCGGTCGCGGATCGCGCCGAAGTCGCCGGCGTACTGCCCGTCGGACGCCTTGCCCCACATCAGGATGCCGGAGATGGCCTTCTGGTCGTAGAAGTGGGTGTTGAAGACGTACCGGGAGCCGAGCGCGCCCGCGTCGAGGAGGCCGCCCTCCTGCTTCTGCGCGTCGATGTTGGCGTTCCAGAAGAGGTTCGGCTCGACCAGGGCGGGCTTGTCCTGCCAGCCGGCCGCGTCCATCCGGGCCCGGAACCTCACGTAGAAGGGCCACAGCAGGTCACGTTCCCAGGTGCGGCTGGTCTGGCCCGAGTCGTAGGTGCCGGCGAACGGCTCGTTGTACGGGTCGAAGCCGACGACGCCGGCGAACTCCTCGGTGCTCAGGTGCTGCCGGACGTACGTCATGGTCTGCTGGGCGGTCGCCAGGAAGGCGTCCTGGAGGCCGTGGGCCTTGTGCCAGAAGTCGTGCTGGGCCCCCGTGACCGCGCCGTTCTGGGTGATGTTCTGCCCCCAGAAGAGGCAGATGCCGCAGGACTCGTCGGGATAGCCACCGAGGTCCACGGCCCACTTCGGGGCTCCGTCCCCCGTGTACCAGCTGTCGTCGTCGAACAGCCAGCGGGAGTAGAGGTCCTGATGGAAGTCGGGGTAGACGCGGATGCCCGCGTCGAGGAACGCACGCATCTGGTCGGTCGCGGCCGCCAGGTAGGCGGTGTCCACCTGGCCCTGGGCCGGTTCGGCGTAGGCCCAGGAGAGGAGGAACCGCACGGAGTTGCCGCCTCCCAGGGCGCGCAGCGCGGTCGCCGACTTCCTGGCGTCGGCGACGGACGCGAAGGGCAGGCCCTTGTTCTCCGCCAGCTTGGTCTCGCCGGAGACGTTGTAGCCGCGCAGGACGACCTCGCGGCCGTCGCCGTCCACGAAGCGGCCGTTCGACACGGTGAGCGGCGTGCCGTCGAAGGGAAGGGAGTCGGGGAGGGTGGCGGCCGTGGCGGCCGGGGAGCCCGCCACCGTCAGGAAACCGCAGAGTCCGCAGAGGACAACCAGAACAACGAGCAGACGAGCCCGGATATTCGGCATGTCCACTACAGTCGGGCGATTTCACGACACCGTCAATACTTCTGACTCACAGGTAAGTTCCGCACCTTGCAGCTCAGTTGCCCGTCCTGCCGGTCACGTTCAGCAGGTACTCCTTCCGGTCGAGCGGATTGCGGTCGGTGCGCGGACGCTCGGGGACGGCCCCGTGGACGACGGGCGCGTAGTGGTCGAAGGCGCTCTCCCATTCGCCCTCGCCCCGGGTCAGCCCTGGCAGCCGTTGTTCGAGACCGTGCACCAGGGCGGCCGGAACCACCCCCTCCAGCAGACCCGGCCCGTCCCGCGTGCCGGCCGTGCGGGGCACCGCCCGGGACGCGGCGAGCACCGGCAGCAGGGAGCCCAGCGTGTCCGCCGGGGCCTCCACACGGAACCGGTGCATGGGCTCGTACACCCTGGTACCCGCCCGTCGCAGCGCCTCGGTGAGCACGAGTGGGGTCAGTCCGCGGAAGTCGGCGCCCGTGCTGGACATGCTCTTGTCGAAGCCCTGGTGGGCGTGGCTCTGCCGGGGCGAGTAGCCGCAGTGGGTCATGGCGACCGTGCAGTCGGTCACCTGCCAGCCGTGCAGGCCCTGGCCGAGGGTCTCGCGCACGGTGTCCTCGACCGCCTTGAAGAAGGCGTACGGCATGGCGCCGAGCTCCACCTCCAGCCGGAAGTCCACGCCCGCGCCGGGCGGCGCCGGCTCGACGCGCAGGCCGACCGTCGCCAGGAAGGGGTTCGGGTGCTGCTTGATGACCTCGACCGCGGCGCCCGTCCCGGCCGGCCGCTCGACGCACAGAGGCGTGGTCCGGCGGAAGGAGACCCGCAGTCCGAACTCCTCCGCGAGGGTCGCCTGGACGACCTCCTTCTGCACCTCGCCGTAGAGCGACACCGAGATCTCCCGGCGCACCTCGTCGTGCCGCAGTCCGATCAGCGGGTCCTGCTCGGCGAGCCGGGTGAGCGCGAGATGCAGGGCCCGCCGGTCCGTGCCGGGGCCCGCGACGACGACCGTCTCCAGGGTGGGCGGCGCGAAGAGGTGCGCCTCCCGCTTGCGGGGTTCGCCGAGCGCGTCACCGATCCTGACGCCGGTGAGGCCCCACAGCCTGGCGATCCGACCGGCCTGCACCGTGTCGGCTCGGACGTCGTCCCCGTCCTCGAAGACGGAGATCCCGGTGACCCTGCCCTCCGACCTTCCCGGTGCGGCCCCGCGCTCCCGCCGTGCACCCCCTTGCCCGTCCCCGGACTCCTCGCCCAGCGGAACGCGGTCGCGGACGCGCAGCGTGCCGGAGAAGATCCGCGCGTACGCCACCTTCTCCCCCGCGGGACCCCGCTCGACCTTGAACACGGTCCCCGAGAGCGGCCCGCCGGGGTCGCCGCCGGCGGCCGGGAGCAGCGTCCTGATGCCCGCGACCAGCTCGTCCACTCCCGCTCCGGTGGCGGCGGAGCCGAAGTACACGGGGTGCACCAGGCACTCGGCGGTCTGTGCGGCGAGGGCCGCGCCGATCCGCTCGCCGGTGAGGGTTCCCTCGACGTAAGCGGTCAGCAACGCGTCGTCGCGGTCGGCGAGGACGTCGAGCGCGGCCGGGCCCGGTCCCGGGACGAAGCGGGCGGCGGAGGTGCCGAGCGCCTCGGTCGTCCCCATCGGCACGACCGCGGCGGACAGCCGGCCGGCGATCGCCCGCAGGACGCCCTCGTACCGCGCGCCGCGCCGGTCGATCTTGTTGACGAAGACGAGCGTGGGAATGCCGAGCCGCCGCAGGGTCCGCATCAGGACGCGGGTCTGGGCCTGTACGCCCTCGACGGCGGAGACGACCAGGACGGCGCCGTCGAGCACGCCGAGCACACGCTCCACCTCGGCGATGAAGTCGGGGTGCCCCGGGGTGTCGATGAGGTTGACCGTCATGCCGTCGACCGCGAAGGAGACGACGGCGGACTTGATGGTGATGCCGCGCCGACGCTCCAGCGCGAGGGTGTCGGTACGGGTGGTGCCGTCGTCGACCCGGCCGATCTCGTCGGTCACGCCGACCGTGTGCAGCAGGCGTTCGGTCAGGCTGGTCTTGCCCGCGTCGACGTGCGCGAGGATGCCGAGGTTGAGCAGGTGCACGAAGCGTCATGTCCTCTGAAGAGTGGGGGCGTTCCTTCCGGGCGGGACATGGACGGTGCGCGCATGACTGCTCCTGATTCTTCGCGGTGGTTCACCGGTCTTCGCGGTGGTTCACGGTTCTTCGCGGTGTCGGATCACCACCAGTGCAACAGTCGCCGGTGACGGCCGCAACGGATTAACACCCGGCCGCGACCGTCCGCGTGCGCATTCGACATGCGGCGAAACGGGCGGGCGTCTGCCGCTCGCGACGGCTCCGGGGCGCGTACACCCGGCGCCCGCGGGCGCCCGCGCGCCTCCCGCCTGCTCATCACGCCCGCAACCGGTGCGAGCCGGGGCTCGTCGTGCTCACCACCGGCGCCCGCCGCCTCACCCGCGCCCCCAGCGTGCTCACCGCGCCGGCAGGCGGTGCAGTTCCACCTCCGTCAGGCCGCCCGCCGCCACGGTCGCCGTCAGGTAGGTGCAGTGGGGCTGGCGGCGGCGGTCGGTCGGGGAGCCGGGATTGAGCAGGCGCAGGCCGGTGGCGGTGGTGCTGTCCCAGGGGATGTGGCTGTGTCCGAAGACCAGGACGTCCAGGTCGGGGAAGCGGGCGGCGCAGCGCGCCTCCCGGCCCTGCGCGGCGCCCGTCTCGTGCACCACGCCGAGGCGCAGGCCGCCGAGCTCCGCGTACGCCACCTCGGGAAGCCGGGCCCGCAGCTCCTGGCCGTCGTTGTTGCCGTACACGGCGACGAGCCGGCGGCTGCGGCTCTCCAGCAGATCGAGGGTGGCGGTGTCGACCCAGTCCCCGGCGTGGACCACGACGTCGGCGCGCGGAAGTTCGTCGAGCAGCTGCCGGGGCAGCACCTTGGCGCGTTTGGGGAGGTGGGTGTCGGAGACCAGAAGGAGGCGCACGCCACCAGCGTAAGAGGGACCTCTTACCCTGGTCGGCACAACCTTCGTGTCACGGTGGCCGTCTCCGTCGGTGGGTGCGCAAGGGACAACCCGCCCGATGGGGATAATATCTGGCCACCCACAGCAGTCGTACGCCCACGGCAAGCAACCCACGGAAGCCCGGAGCCACATGCCGGTCAAGGTCAGCGTCATCGTTCCCGTCTACAACCCGGGGACATACATCGAGGACTGCGTCTCCTCGCTGCTGAGGCAGTCACTCCCTCCCGACGAGTACGAAGTGATCTTCGTCGACGACGGCTCGACCGACGGCTCACCCGCCCGGCTGGACGCCCTCGCCGCCGAGAACTCCCGGGTGACGGTCGTCCACCAGGAGCCCTCGGGCTGGTCGGGCAAGCCCCGCAACGTCGGCATCGCCGCCGCCGTGGGCGAGTACGTCATGTTCGTCGACAACGACGACTACCTCGGCGACGAGGCTCTCGAACGCATGTACGACTACGCGATCGCCAACGGCGCCGACGTGGTCGTGGGCAAGATGGCCGGCCGGGGCCGCCCGGTGCCCGTGGAGCTCTTCCGCCACAACCACCCCCGCGCCACCGTCGAGAACGCGCCGCTCATCGACAGTCTCACCCCGCACAAGATGTTCCGCCGGGAGTTCCTGGACAAGATCGAGCTGCGCTTCCCCGAGGGCAGGCGGCGGCTGGAGGACCACGTCTTCGTCACGGAGGCGTATCTGCGCGCCGACTGCGTCTCGGTGCTCAGCGACTACGTCTGCTACTACCACGTCAAGCGGGACGACGCCGGCAACGCCGGCTTCCAGCGCTTCGACCCGGTCGGCTACTTCAAGAACCTCCGCGAGGCCCTGGACGTCGTCGAGCGCTACACGGACCCGGGCCCGCTGCGCGACCGGCTCTTCCGGCGCTGGCTGCGCAACGAGATGGTGGAGCGGATGCGCGGCAGGCGCCTGCTCGCCCTGCCCGACGACGGCTACCGCAGGCAGCTGTTCGAGGAGATCCGCGGGGTGGTCGTGGAGCGCTTCGGGCCCGGCGTCGCGGCCGGCCTGCCGCCGGCCCAGCGGGTCGTCGCCGGACTGATCGCCGCTGACCGCTTCGACGACCTGGTCGCCTTCGCGGGCTGGGAGGCCGGCATCGCGCCCACCGCCGCGCCGCTGGACGTGCGCTGGCAGGGAGACACCCTGCGCATCGGTCTCACCGCCGAGTACGCCTCCGGCGGCGAGCCGATGACCTTCCCGGCCGCCGGTGGCGCCGGCCGGCCGGCGGCCCCGCCCGAGGACGCCGCCGCGGCGACCGCCTGGGTGGAGGCCGACAGCGCGGCCGCGTTCGACAAGGCCACCGTCGACCTGCTGCTGCGGGAGCGCTCCAGCGCGGCGCAGTACTTCCAGCCCGTGGAGTTCACCCGGGAGACCGTCGCGGCTGCCGCGGACGAAGAAGGCCGCGTCCGGCTCGTGCTGCACGCGACCGCCACCGTCGACCCCGCCACCGCGGCCGGCGGCGCCCCTCTGGGCGGCGGCCTGTGGGACGTCTTCATCCGCGTCAAGCTGGGCGCCTGGACCAAGGAGTGCCGGCTGGGACCGGTCCCGGAAGCGGGACGGACGGCTGCGGCGCCCGGCGTCGTCGGCCGCCGCGTGGTCCTGCCGTACTGGACGAAACCCGCCGGCAACCTCGCCCTGGACGTCGACCGGGCGACCAAGCGGCTCGGCCTGACGCAGCTCGCCGCCGCCGACGTCACGGTGTCCGACGGCCTGCTGCGCGCCCCCCTGCCGCTGTACGTCCCCGGTGACACCGAGGTGGTGCTGCGCCTCACCGCGGGTTCGGTCATCGACGTGCCCGCCACGCTGCGCCCCGTCCCCGAGGGGTCCGGGTCGGTCCTGGAGGCCGCCCTGCCCGCCGCCGACGTGCGGGGCTCCGCCTGGCGGGTCCAGCTCGGCCCGGCCCCCGGCGCCGACGAGCCGCGCTTCCTCGCGCTGCCGCTGGTCCTGCGGGCGCGGGCCGGACGCATCCTGGCGCGGCGGGCCACCCCGGCGGGGCTCGTACGGCGGCTGGCGCGCAGGGCGCGGCGCGCCCTCGGCGCGCTGCTGGGCAGGCAGACATCCGGATTCACCGCACGGAAGGCATGACGGAGTGCGATCACTGGGGATCAGCGGGGCCTGGGTACTGGAACCCAAGGTGTTCCCGGACGAGCGGGGCAGCTTCCACGAGTGGTTCCGCGGGGAGGAGTTCCGCGAGGCCACCGGGTACGACCTGGACCTCGCGCAGGCCAACTGCTCGGTGTCCCGCCGGGGCGTCCTGCGCGGGGTGCACTTCGCCGACACCCCGCCCGGCCAGGCCAAGTACGTCACCTGTGTGCGGGGCGCCGTCCTCGACGTGGTGGTGGACCTGCGGGTGGGCTCACCCACCTTCGGTCAGTGGGAGGCCGTCCGGCTCGACGACGACAGCCGGCACGCGGTGTTCATCGCGGAGGGTCTCGGGCACGCCTTCATGGCGCTGACCGACGACGCGACGGTGGTGTACCTGTGCTCCACCGGGTACGCGCCGGGCCGCGAGCACGGGGTGAACCCCCTGGACCCGCAGCTCGCGCTCCCCTGGCCCGAGAACATCGAGCCCGTGCTGTCGCCGAAGGACGCCGAGGCGCCCTCACTGGCCGAGGCGGAGCGGTCCGGACTACTTCCGTCGTACGAGACCTGCTCCGCCCACTACGAGCGGCTGCGCGCCGGACGGCTCAGCGGCTGACGCTCAGCTGCTCCAGCGAACGGCGCAGCGGCTCCCAGCCGCGGGACCGCTTGGTCCCGCGGTTGCGGGCCCGCACGAGCGGCGCCCAGAACCCGGCCGCCAGCAACTGCTCCGGCTTCACGGCCGACGCCCGCTCCAGGACCGTCTCCGGCACCTTCTGCGGGTCGGGGACCTCGTACTCCGCGATGATCTCGTCGTACTTGTCCTTGAGGACGGTGTTGGTGGGGTCGGCACCGAAGATCACCAGCTGGCCGGTGGGCGCCGTGTCGACCAGGACCGTCACCAGGTCGGGGCGGTACCGGTTGAGGATCTCGATGACCTTGTAGACGTCACCGGTCCAGGCGTTGGTGTGCCGGTCCCGGGCCGCCTCGTCCACACTGCGCGGCAGCATGTCGTCGAAGACGATGACGCTGGCCCAGTCGGAGTGCTTCTCGATGTTGATGAAGTCCCGCAGCGCGTACTCGAACAGGTGCATGCCGTCGATGAACGACAGGTCGAGCGTGGTGCGGCGCCAGTAGGCGAGGGGGCCGCGGCCCCGCGCGAGGTTGCGCAGCGGGTGACGGCCGCCCCTGAGGTGGGCCAGCGGGTTCTCGCGGGCGAAGAAGTCGTCGCTGGTGGCCTTGGCCAGGTGGACGTCGCAACGGATCTCCGTGACCACCTTGAAGGCGGGGTCGACGGCGACGCTGGGTACCCGCGACAGCGTCAGGCTCCGGCCGTCGTTGACGCCGATCTCCAGGTAGTTGCGGTTCGCGCTGGCCTTGTGGAGCCCCCGAAGGAACTCATGACGTTTCACTGGGAAATCTCCTTGCGGATGAGAGGCAGTGCTTCCTGCAGGGCGGCCCGCCAGTCCCGCGGCGGTGCCAGGTCGATCTCACGCCAGCGGTCGTGACCGAGGACGCTGTACGCGGGACGTGGTGCCGGCCGGGCGAAGGCCGCGCTGTCGGTGGGGCGCACCCGCTCGGGGTCCGCGCCGACGAGACGGAACACCTCCTGGGCGAGGTCGCGCCAGGTGGCCTCGCCGGAGCCGGTGGCGTGGAAGACGCCGAGCGCGCGCTCGTCCTTGCCGAGCCGGGCGCCGAGGTCGGCGATCCGGTCGGCGACGTCGGCGCTCCAGGTCGGCTGTCCGCGCTGGTCGTCGACCACGTCGAGGGTGTCCCGGCGGGTCTCCAGGTCGAGCATCGTGCGCACGAAGTTCCCGCCGTGAACGCCGTAGAGCCAGGCCGTGCGCACCACGGCGCTCGCGCCGGGCAGCTCCTCCAGGACGGCCCGCTCACCCGCCAGCTTGGTGCGGCCGTACGCGGTGCGCGGGGCGGTGGGGTGGTCCTCCGGGTAGGGGGTGGCGCGGGCCTCGCCGGAGAAGACGTAGTCGGTGGAGACGTGCACGAGTCGCGCGCCGTGGGCGGCGCACGCGCGGGCGAGCAGGCGGGGGCCCTCGCCGTTGATCAGCAGGGCCCGCTGCTCGTCCTGCTCGGCGTCGTCGACGGCCGTGTAGGCGGCGCAGTTGACCACCACGTCGGGGCGGTGCTCGGCGAAGGCGGCGGTGACGCTGTCCGGCAGGGTGATGTCGAGGGCGGCGCGGTCGGCCGCGGCGACCTGCTCACCGCGCCGCAGCAGCTCCTCGACCATGTCCCGGCCGAGCATCCCGCCCGCGCCGGTGACGAGCCATTTCATGCACGCTCCCCGCTGACACGCCGCTTCAGGGGCTCCCACCAGGCGCGGTTGTCGCGGTACCAGGCGACGGTGTCCGCGAGGCCGGTGCGGAAGTCGTGGCGCGGCTCGTAGCCCAGCTCTTCGTGGGCCTTGGACCAGTCCACGGAGTAGCGCAGGTCGTGGCCCTTGCGGTCCTCGACGTGCTCCACCCGGTCCCAGTCCGCTCCGCACGCCTCCAGGAGCAGGCCGGTGAGTTCGCGGTTGCTCAGCTCGGTGCCGCCGCCGATGTTGTACACCTCGCCGGCCCGGCCCCCGGTCCGGACGAGGTCGATGCCGTGGCAGTGGTCCTCGACGTGCAGCCAGTCGCGGACGTTGAGGCCCTCGCCGTACAGCGGGACCTTCTTGCCGTCGAGGAGGTTGGTGACGAACAGCGGCACGACCTTCTCGGGGAACTGGTGTGGGCCGTAGTTGTTGGAGCAGCGGGTCACCCGGACGTCGAGGCCGTGGGTGCGGTGGTAGGCCAGGGCGAGCAGGTCGGAGGACGCCTTGGAGGCGGAGTACGGGGAGTTGGGCTGGAGCGGGTGCGTCTCCGGCCACGACCCGGTCTCGATGGAGCCGTAGACCTCGTCGGTGGAGACGTGCACGAAGGTGCCGACGCCGTAGCGCAGGGCCGCGTCCAGCAGGGTCTGGGTGCCCAGGACGTTCGTGCGGACGAAGTCGGCGGCGCCGGTGATCGAGCGGTCCACGTGGGACTCCGCCGCGAAGTGCACGACCTGGTCCGCCTCGGCCGTCAGCTTGTCGACGAGCTCGGCGTCGCAGATGTCACCCTGCACGAACTCCAGCCGGGGATGGTCGAGTTCGAGGTTGTCCAGGGTGCCCGCGTAGGTGAGCTTGTCGAGCACGGTGATGCGCGGCGCGTCCGGCTGATCGGCGGCGAGCAGTGCGCGGACGTAGGCCGAGCCGATGAACCCGGCGGCGCCGGTGACGAGGAGGTTCATGTGTGGATCTGCACCTTGCTGTGGTCTCCGAGTACGAAGCGGTGGGCGCTGGGCACGCTGGGCGCCGGGGTCACCTCGACGTGCCGGCCGATCAGTGAGGACTCGATCCGGCCCACCCCGTGGATCGAGGAGTCACGCAGCACGATGGAGAACTCCACCTCGCTGTCGGTGATACGGCAGTTCTCCGCGACGGAGGTGAACGGGCCGACGTAGGAGTCGCTGACCAGGGTTCCGGCGCCGATGACGACGGGGCCGACGATGCGTGAGCGCACGATGCGGGCGCCCTCCTCCACCACGACGCGGCCGATGGTCTCGGAGGCCTCGTCCACCTCGCCGTCGACGCGCGGCTCCAGGGTCTCGAGGACGGTCCGGTTGACCTCGAGCATGTCGACGACGTTCCCGGTGTCCTTCCAGTAGCCCTTGATGACCGTCGAGCGGACGTCCGCGTCGACGTCGATCAGGTGCTGGATGGCGTGGGTGATCTCCAGCTCGCCCCGCCAGGACGGCTCGATGGCGAGGACCGCGTCGTGGATGGCGGGCGTGAACAGGTACACCCCGACCAGGGCCAGGTCGCTCTTGGGGTGTTCGGGTTTCTCCTCCAGGGAGACGACCTGCCCGCTCTCGTCGAGTTCGGCGACGCCGAAGGAGCGGGGGTCGGGCACGCGGGTGAGCAGGATCTGGGCGTCGGGCCGGTTGGTGCGGAACTCGTCGACCAGCCCCGAGATGCCGCCGACGATGAAGTTGTCGCCGAGGTACATCACGAAGTCGTCGTCGCCCAGCCAGTCGCGGGCGATGAGCACCGCGTGGGCGAGGCCCAGGGGCTTCTCCTGGGGGATGTAGGTGATCCGCAGGCCGAACTTCGACCCGTCGCCCACCGCTTCCTCGATCTCGGCGGCGGTGTCTCCGACGACCACCCCGACCTCGGTGATACCGGCCGCGGCGATCGACTCCAGACCGTAGAAAAGAACGGCTTTGTTGGCCACGGGCACGAGCTGTTTGGCCGAGGTGTGAGTGATCGGCCGCAGTCGTGTACCGGCGCCTCCGGACAGCACGAGAGCCTTCATCTGCGTCACCTTAGCCCGTATCCGGCGGAACGGGGGGTTCACATGAACAGCTCAAACGACAAAGGACGGTGAGAACCGTCGGAGGCGGCCGGGCGCGGCCGGGGCGCGGCCGGCCTGCGGGCCGGTCAGTCCTCACCCCGCACGATGTTCCATTCGGGGTTGGTGTGCGCGGTGGGCGGGACGCTCTCGTCCTCGACGGCCGGCAGGCAGGTCCGCATGGCGGCCTGCTCGCGCAGGCGGCGGGCCCTGGACCAGCCCGTCTCGGCTCGGCGGGCGACGGGCTTGTCGGTGATCTGCGAGGTCACGGCACTTCATCTTCCTTCTGCGTCCAGTCCTGCTCCCGGCCCGCACCGGGCCGGGAGCAGCATCTTTGTTCGATCTACGCCGGGTCCCCGGCGTCGCGCCCGTCAAACGCCGGGCGCACGGCTCAGGTGGTGGGCCTGGCCACGCTGATGTCGCCGAGGGCCGACTCGGGATCGCGTTCCATGGCCAGGTCGCCGAGGGCCACGATGCCCACCGGGCGCCCGTCCTCGACCACCGGGAGGCGGCGCACGGCGTGTTCGCGCATCAGCTCGACGGCGTGGTCGAGGTCGTCCTCGGGGGTGACGGTGACCGGGTCGCCGCTGAGCGCGTCGGCCACCGTGGTCCGCTCGGGGTCGCCGCCCTCCGCGAGCGACCGCACCACGAGGTCACGGTCGGTGACCAGGCCGCGCAGCCGGTCGTCGTCGGTGACCAGGACGGCGCCCAGGTCCTGGTCCCGCATGATGCGGGCGACCTCACGGACGGACGCCTGCGGCCGCACGGTCACCGGTGCCGCGGTCATGATGTCGCTGACGTGCTGGGGCATGACGGGTACCTCACCCTTCGGCTCCGGCGGCGACGGTCCTCGCCGCTCGGCCGCCGGGTACCCGCGAACGGGCGTGCGTCATCCGTCCAGCGCAATCTCGCTCCACACCTGCTTGCCGCCGCTGACGGGCACCGTCCCCCACACCGCCGACATGGCCTCGACGAGCAGGATGCCGCGACCGCCCGTGGCCTCCCAGCCGATGCTGGTCGGTTTGACGGGGGTGCGGGGCGAGGAGTCGGTGACGGCGACGCGCAGCCGCTGGTTGACGAGGGTGAGGTCCAGGCGGACCTGGCCGTCGGTGTGCACGAGGGCGTTGGTGACGAGCTCGGAGACCACGAGCAGCACGGGGTCCATGGCCTCGCCCGGCACGCCCCAGGTGCGCAGGGTGCGGCGGCTGAAGCGGCGCGCGTGCCGGACCGCCTCGGGGACCCGCCACACCGTCCAGCCCTCGCGCAGCGGACGGCTGGCCATGCCGTCGTAGCGCATCAGCAGCAGGGCGACGTCGTCGCTGCGGCGGGCGTTGCCAAGCAGGACGTCGGCGACGAGGCCGAGGTGGCCGGGGTCGGAGCCGGCCAGGCCGTGCGCGAAGCGGTCCATGCCCTCGTCGATGTCGGCCTCGTGGGTCTCGACCAGTCCGTCGGTGGTCAGCGCGAGGACGGTGCCGGGCTGGAGCCGCAGCGGACTCATCGGGAAGTCGGCGCGCAGCACCACGCCCAGCGGCGGGCCGCTTTCCGCCTCGGGGATCTCCGTTACGCCGTCCGGGTGACGCAGCACCGGCGGCAGGTGTCCGGCGCGCACGTACCAGGCGGAGCCCTCCTCCATGTCGACGTCGACGTAGCAGCAGGTGGCGAAGAGGTCGGTCTCCATGTCCATGAGCAGACGGTTGGCGTGCGAGACCACGACGTCCGGCGGGTGGCCCTCGACGGCGTACGCGCGCAGCGCCGTGCGCATCTGGCCCATCAGGGTGGCGGCGCCCGCGCTGTGGCCCTGGACGTCACCGATGACGAGGGCCACGTGGTTGTCCGGCAGCGGGATCACGTCGTACCAGTCGCCGCCGAGTTCCAGTCCGGCCGTGCTCGGCAGGTAGCGGGCGACGGCGACCGCGCCGGGCAGCTTGGGCAGCCGGCGGGGCAGCAGCTGGCGCTGGAGCATGCCGACCAGCTCGTGCTCGGCGTCGAAGGCGTGGGCGCGCATCAGGGCCTGCCCGGCGAGGCCGGCGGAGGCGGTGAGCAGGGCGCGTTCGTCGGGGCCGAAGTCGTGGGGGCTGTCCCAGCCGATCAGACAGGCGCCCGCCATGTGACCGGCGGCGGCCAGCGGCAGCACGGCCAGTCCGCCGGGGCCGACCTCCGCGAGGGCGGGTTCCAGGGCGGTGCCCGCGGGCCAGATCTGGGCGCGGCCCTCGCGCAGGGCGGCGCCCAGGGTCGGCATGGCGCGCACGGGCGCGTCGGGCCACTCGCCGCGCCACTCCAGCCGCCACAGCTCCGGCCACGCCTCGGGCTCGGGCGGATCGAGGACGGTGACGACGAGTCGCTCGTTCTCCAGCTCGGCCAGGGCGATCCGGTCGGCCTGGAGCGGCTCGCGCAGGGCGGAGACGACGGCCTGGCTGACGTCCCGGACGGTCCCGGCGGTCGCCAGGGCCGCGGCCAGCCGCTGGACGCGGGTCACGTCGGTGACGTCGGAGCGCAGGGTGGAGGCGTCGGTGACGGTGCCCACCAGCCGGGCCGGGTGGCCCTCGCCGCCGGACACCAGGCGGCCGCGCAGCCGCAGCCACTTGGGCGGTCCGGCGGGCTGGAGGATGCGGAACTCCAGCTCCCGGTCGCCGATGGACATGTGGTCGGCCTCGACCACGGACATCAGCGAGGGCAGGTCCTCCGGCACGGTACGGCCCAGCAGGGTCTCCACCTTGCCGTCGAACTCCGGCCGGCCGAGCCCGAACAGGTCGAGGATGTTCTCGCCGACCTCGACCCGGCCGGTGTCCATGGCGAGGCTGAAGGCGTTGGAGCGCAGCTGCTCGCCCTCCGCGGCCGCTGCCGTGGGAGGGCAGACGACGGCGGCGGCGATCAGGGCCAGGCAGGCGCGCTCCTCGTCGTCGAAGCCGCCGGGGTCCTCTCCGACGGCGAGCAGACAGGCCCGGTCGCGGTCCGCGAAGGCGGGCAGCACCGCCAGGTGGAAGTCCCGCGCGGGGGAACGGCGGGAGTCGGCGCAGGCGGCGAGCTCCTCGGGGTCCCGCCACACCGGACGGCCGGTGCGCTGCGCCTCCGCCACCGGGGAGTGGCCTGCCGTGGGGTAGCTGTCGCGCAGCCCGTACACGGTGCGCGGCACCCCGGCGGACTCGACGAGGCCGAGCTGCCCGCCGTCCTCGCCGGGCGCGTAGACCGCGGCGAACGTCGCCCCGGCGAAGACGAGCGCCTGTTCCAGCACGCGACGCAGCCGCTGGGGTGAGTCGGGACCGTCCGACAGCGATCTGAGGGCAACTTCGGCTCGCAGCGTTCTCTTTCTGCGTCCGGTAGCGCCCTCACTGACCACGTTCGCCATTACAGCGCGTATCGGGCACCCGCGCAGCCCCTGTGACCGTTCCGTGGAGCGCCCCGGGTGCGCCGGGGGTGCGAGAGGGGCGCGGACGCTCGAAACCATTCGAACAGTTGTTGACGCGTGCGTTCCGCACGGTGAGCTCGTGACAGCCGTGACTGTCCGTGGCCGGTGCCCGGCTGGGAGTCTCGGTGCCGGGCCCGAGAGGGGGACGCATGGACAAGCGCTACGAGGTGTACGCGCTCGCCGACAGACACTTCTACGAGACACCGGACCGCCTGTCGGCGGACGGCCGGGACGCCGCGCCGCTGTACGCTACGGCCCGGCGCGAGGTCCCCGAGGGGTGGGCCTCGGCCCGGGTCGGGGACTGGCTGACGCTGACCCCGCTCGGCCCGGACGGGACGGCCGAGGCCGGTCCGGCCCAGGGCTGGAAGATCCACGCCTCGGCCACCCGGCAGGACGCCGAGAAGATCGCCGGCATCGTGTGGGACTACTGCGTGCCGCGCCGCATCCCCTTCAAGTTCGTGCCGGGCCCGCATCTGCTGCACCTGCGCAACACCAAGTACGCGGCCCGGGACGGCAGCGGCAAGTTCGTCACCGTCTACCCGGCGGACGAGGAACAGCTGCACGTCGTACTGCGCGAGCTGGGCGGGCTGCTGGAGGGCTTCGAGGGGCCGTACATCCTCACCGACCTGCGCTGGAACCAGGGCCCGCTCTACGTCCGGTACGGCGCCTTCGCGCGGATGTTCGTCGTCGACGAGCGGGGATCGCTGGTGCCGGCGGTCCGGGACGGCGCGGGACAGCTGGTGCCGGACCGGCGGGCTCCGTCGTTCCAGGTGCCGGAGTGGGTGACACTGCCCGCCTTCCTCCGGCCGCAGCTGGAGGCCCGCAACACCACCACCGTCGGCGAACTGCCGTACCGCATCGAGAAGGCGCTGCACTTCTCCAACGGCGGCGGGGTCTACGCGGGCACCGACACCCGCGACGGGCGCCGGGTGGTGCTGAAGGAGGGCCGGCCGCACGCCGGCCTCGCCTCGGACGGCGCGGACGCCATCGCCCGGCTGGAGCGCGAGAAGCAGGCCCTGGAGCAGGTCGCGGGCACGGGGGTGGTGCCCGAGGTGCGGGACTGGTTCACCCTCGGCGACCACCGCTTCCTGGTGATGGACTTCCTGGAGGGGCGGCCCCTCAACGCGTTCTTCGCCGAGCGGCATCCGCTGCTCGCCACGGACCCCGATCCCGAGGCCGTCGCCGACTACGCCGCCTGGGCGGTGCGCATCCACCGGGCGGTGGAGCGGGCGGTGGAGGCGGTGCACGCGCGCGGGATCGTCTTCAACGACCTGCACGTCTTCAACATCATGGTGGCCCCGGACGAGGAGTCGGTGTACCTGGTCGACTTCGAGGCGGCCGCCCCCGTCTCCGAACAGGGCCGCCAGGTCGTCGCCCATCCCGGGTTCTTCGCCCCGCCCGACCGCCGGGGCATCGACGTCGACCGCTACGCACTGGCCTGTCTCAGACTCGCCCTGTTCCTGCCGGTCACCACGCTGTTCGTGGTCGACCGCGGCAAGGCCGCCCACCTGGCGGACGTCATCCACGAAGAATTCCCGGGCGTACCGCGGGACTTCCTCGACGAGGCGGTCGCGGAGATCACCCGGGACGTCGCCGTCGGCACCCGGCCGCCCTCGCCGCCCTCGCCGCCCTCGTTCGTCGAGCCCGGCGACTGGCCCTACAGCCGCGACTCCATGGTCAAGGCCATCCTCGCGTCGGCCACCCCCGAGCGCGACGACCGGCTCTTCCCCGGGGACATCGCCCAGTTCTCCGACGGCGGCGGCCTCGGCCTGGCGCACGGCGCGGCCGGTGTGCTGCACGCGCTCGCCGAGACCGGCGGCGAGCGGTACGAGGAGGGCGAACGCTGGCTCCTCGCCCGCACCGCCCCGCCGCCCGTGGGCACCCCGCTCGGCCTCTACGACGGTCTCGCGGGCGTCGCCCACGTCCTGGACCGGCTCGGACACCGGCAGCGGGCCCTCGACCTGGTCGAGGCGATCCTCAGGGAACGCTGGCAGAACCTGTCGTCCGACCTGCACGGCGGGCTCGCCGGCCTGGGCCTGGTCCTGGGCCAACTGGCGCGCACCACCGGTGAGCGGGAACTGGGCGAGCGGGCCGCCGAGGCCGCACACCTCCTCGTCCGCCGGCTCGCCGAACCGCGCCCGGCCACGCCACGCCCGCGAGCCGGTCTGATGCGGGGCGCGACCGGGCCGGCGCTGTTCCTGCTGCGGCAGTACGAGGCGACCGGCGAGCCCGAACTCCTGGCGGCGGCCGGCCTGGCGCTGCGCCGGGACCTGGAGGGCTGCGTGTACCGCGAGGACGGCGCGCTGGAGGTCGACGAGGGCTGGCGGACCCTGCCCTATCTCGGCGACGGCAGCGTGGGAGTCGGCCTGGTCCTCGACGACTACCTCGCTCACGCCCAGGGCGACAGCGGGGAGTTCCAGCGGGCCCGCGCCGGCGCCCTGACCGCCGCCGGCTCCCGCTTCTACGCGCAGCCCGGGCTCTTCCAGGGCCGCGCCGGGATGATCCTGCACCTGGCCCGGACCACCGCGCCCGGCGCCACCGCGGACCGGCTGGCGCGCCAGGTCGCCGGCCTCGGCTGGTTCGCCATGTCCTACCAGGGCCAACTGGCCTTCCCCGGGCACCAGATGATGCGTCTGTCGATGGACCTGGGCACCGGAACGGCAGGGTGCCTGCTCGCGCTCGGCGCGGCCCTCGACCCGGGCAGTACCGCTCACCTGCCGTTCCTGCCGCCGCTCGGGCGGCCCACACCACGCGGCTCCGCGCACTGACGGAGTCGTGACCAGACCCCGTCCCCACGGGTGAACAACACACATCACACGGAAAACCACACGGAAGGAAGTAACAGACATGGCCCTTCTCGACCTGCAGACGATGGAGTCCGACGAGCACACCGGAGGCGGCAACAGCACGGTGAGCCTGCTCTCCTGCATCAGCGCGGCGAGCGTTCTGCTCTGTCTCTGACGGAGGCCGCGCCACCCGGGGCCCCGGGCGGTCCGCTCCCGCGAGGGAGGGGCCGCCCGGGGTCCTTCGCCCACCCCGTCACCTCCTCGATCCCGGATGCGAGGGCCGAGCCGTATGACGACCCGTGCGCCCAGTCCGGCGCTGCTGGGCCCCGCCACCCGCCACAGCGGCGGCCGCTGCCTGGTGCTGTTCCTGCTGAGCATCGCGGCGACCGGCACCGGTCTGCTGCTGCCGGCCGCGCTCGGCCGCACCCTGGACCTCCTGCTGGCCCGGGACCCGGCCACCCGCTGGGTTTTGTACTGCGCCTCGCTCGTCCTGCTGCTCGCCCTGTTCGACGCCTGCGAGACCGTGCTCGGCGCCACCGTCGACGCCCGCACCACCGCGTGGCTGCGGCGCCGGCTCACCGGACACGTACTGGCCGTGGGCCCGCGCGCGGCCGCCCGCTTCGGGCCGGGCGACCTCGTGGCGCGGCTCGTCGGCAACGCCGCCCAGGCCGGCACCGCGCCGACCGCCCGCGCCGCTCTGCTGGCCGCGCTCGCCGGGCCCCTCGGGGCGACGGTCGCGCTCGCTTTGATCGATCCGTGGCTGGCGGCCGTGTTCCTCGCCGGCGCCCCCGTCCTCACGCTGCTGCTGCGCGCCTTCGCCCGCGACACCTCGCGCTGCGTGGCGAGCTACCAGCGGGCCCAGGGGCTGATCGCGGGCGCGCTGGCCGAGGCCGTCGACGGCCATCGCACCATCGCCGCGGCCGGTACGGCCGACCGGGAGACGGCGCGTGTCCTGCGGCCGTTGCCGGACCTGTCCCGCGCGGGCCGCGAGATGTGGCGGGTGCAGGGCCGGGCCGCGGGCCAGGCCGTCGCCGTCGCACCGCTGCTCCAGCTCGGTGTCGTGGCCGTGGCCGGGGTCCTGCTCACCCGGCACCGGCTGTCCGTGGGCGAGGTGCTGGCGGCCTCCCGCTACGCGGTCCTCGCGAGCGGTGTCGGCATGCTGGTCGGCCGGCTCGCCGCGCTGGCCCGCGCCCGGGCGGCGGCCACCCGCCTCGACGAGGTCCTGGCGGAACCGGCCCCCGCGCACGGGGAGCGCCGGCTGCCGGCCGGTCCCGGGCGGCTGGAACTGCGCGGGGTGGGCGTCCGGCGCGGCGGGCGCACCGTGCTCGACGGCGTCGACCTGGTCGTCCCCGGCGGGACGGCGCTCGCGGTGGTCGGCCGCTCCGGCACGGGCAAGTCGCTGCTGGCCGCGGTCGCCGGCCGCCTCACCGACCCGGACGCCGGGGAGGTGCTGCTGGACGGCGTCCCGCTGCCCGCGCTGGCCCGCGACGAGCTGCGGCGGGCGGTCGGGTACGCCTTCGAACGCCCCGCCCTGCTGGGCGCCACCATCGCCGACACGATCGGGCTCGGCCCCGCGCCCCCCTCCCCCGCCCGGGTCCGGGAGGCGGCCCGCACCGCCCGCGCGGACGACTTCGTACGCCGGCTGCCCGAGGGCTACGCCACCGCCTGCGCCGACGCCCCGTGCTCCGGCGGCGAGGCCCAACGCCTCGGCCTGGCACGGGCGTTCACCCACGGCGGCCGTCTGCTGATCCTCGATGACGCCCTCTCCAGCCTCGACACGGTCACCGAGGCGCACATCACCGACGCCCTGATGAGCGGCGGCTCCGGCACCACCCGCCTGCTGGTCGCCCACCGCGCGACGACAGCGGCCCGCGCCGACCTGGTGGCCTGGCTGGACGCGGGCCGGCTCCGAGCGGTGGCCCCCCACGCCCACCTGTGGCACGACCCGGCGTACCGGGCGGCGTTCGGCTCCGAACCCCTCGCCCCCGCCCCACCCACCGACACCGGCCGGGAACACGCACCGGCCGAGCACGGCGGCGGTGCCCTCGTGGCAGGCGGGGAGGCGGCCGGGGACGCGTCCCTCGACCCCGCCCCACCCACCGACACCGGCCCGGAACACGCACCGGCCGAACACGGCGGCGGTGCCCTCGTGGCAGGCGGGGAGGCGGCCGGGTCCCGGTCGGCCGAGGGCACGCCGGACGGAGAACGAGCCGCCGGCGCGGCGGTCCGGAACAGGACGACCGCTGACCAGAGGGACCGGGATCGGGCGGCCCGGGAACGCGCGGCCCGGGATCGGGCGGTCGCCGCCCCGGCACCCGAGAACGACGCCGCCACGCGACGGGCAGCCGATGACCCGGCGGCCCGCCACGCCCCGGCGACCGATGGCGACGCCGCCACGCGACTGGCCGTCGCCGAACCCGCCGTCCGGGATGAGGCAGTCCCGGATCGGGCCGTCCCGAATGGCTCACTCGCCGCCCCGGCACCCGAGGACGACGCCGCCCCACGACAGGCAGCCCATGACCCGGCAGGCCACGCCCCGGCAACCGCCGGCGACGCCACCCGGGGACAGGCCGTCGCCGAACCCGCCGTCCAGGAACGGGCGGCCCGAGAACGCACTGCCCCGGACCGGACGGTCCCCGCCCCGGCAACCGCCGGCGACGCCCCACGACGGGCAGCCGATGACCCGGCGGGACGCCAAGCCCCCGCAACCGACGGCGAGGCCCCCCGGGGACAGGCCGTCGGGGGGCCGGTGTGACGGGCGGGGTGTGGAGGCGTGGGTGGGGGTTTCTTCGGGAGCGGTGGGCGGTCGTGGTGCGGCTGGCCGGCTGGTCGGTGCTGGAGACCGGGCAGACGTTCCTCCTCGGCTACGCCCCCGCCCGCGCCCTCGACGACGGCTTCCTGCGGGGGCGTGCGGGGGTCGGCCTCGGCTGGCTCGGGGTGGCGGCCCTCGGCGTCGTCATCGGGGCGTACGGCACCGCACGCGTGTACGCGGCCGTCGCCGCGCTCGTCGAACCGCTCCGGGACCGGCTGGTCACACGCGTGGTGGAGCGCGGGGTACGGGAGGCGGACCGGGGCGCTCTCTCGGGCCTCACCCAGCAGGTGGAGATCGCCCGGGACACCTTCGCGGGGCTGGTGATGGTCTCCCGGTCGTTCGTGTTCACCGCGGTCGGCGCCCTGGTCGGGCTGTTCTCGCTCGACCCGCTGCTGCTGCTCGTGGTCGGTCCGCCGCTGCTCGCCGGCGTCGGCCTGTTCGCGGTGACCCTGCGACCGCTGGCCCGTCGGCAGGAGTCCTTCCTCCGGGCCGACGAGGCCCTGGCCGACCGGTTGGGCGTCGTCGGCCCGGGACTGCGGGACATCACGGCGGCGGGCGCGGAGCGGCGGATCGCCGCCGACACCGGGATCCTGGTGGACGCGGAGCTGCGGACCGCCCGTTCCCTCGCCCGCTTCGGCGCACTGCGCGTGGCCGCCCTCGCGCTCGGCGGGGAGCTGCCGATCGTGCTGCTGCTCGCCACCGCGCCCTGGCTCCTCGACCGCGGCGTCACGGCGGGCGCCCTGGTCGGTGCCCTCGCCTACGTCACGCAGTCCCTGCTGCCGGCGCTGAACAACCTGGTCCACGGCCTGGGCACGAGCGGCTCCCGCCTCGCGGTGGTCCTCCGACGGCTGGTACCGGACCGGCCCGGTCACGGGCCGGAGGTCCCCGCGCCCCAGTCGGAGCGCCCGGCGCCCCATGGCCCCGACGACCCTGACGACTGCGACCACCTCGACGGCCCGGACGACCCGGACGATTCCGACTCCGACTCCGACTCCGACAGCACCGAAAGCCCTCCGCCCACCGCCGCGCCCCCGCGGCACCGCACCTCACCCGACCGCACCGGCGAGCGCGCCCCCGCCCTCTCCCTGCGCTCCGTCACCTTCGCCTACGGGCCCGCCGCCGCCCCCGTGATCCAGGAGCTGGACCTCGTGCTGCCGGCCGGAGCCCATCTGGCCGTGGTCGGTCCGAGCGGTATCGGCAAGTCGACACTGACGGCCCTGGCGGCGGGAGTGCTCCGGCCGCGCCACGGGACGATCCGGGTGTGCGGGTGGCCGGTACCCGGTGTGCGGGCGGCCGCCCGCCGGGTGCTCATCCCGCAGGAGGCGTACGTGTTCACCGGCACCCTCGCCGAGAACCTCGGCCACCTGCGGCCCGAGCCGGTGCCGGAGACGGAACTGCTCGCCGCGGCCGACGCGGTCGGACTCACCCCGCTGCTCGAACGGCTCGGCGGCCCTCGGGCCCGGGTCGAGCCGGCCGCGCTGTCCGCCGGCGAGCGGCAGCTGGTCGCGCTGACCCGGGCCTATCTGTCATACGCCCCCCTGGTGCTGCTGGACGAGGCGACCTGCCATCTGGACCCGCGGGCGGAGCAGCGCGCGGAGGACGCGTTCGCGCGCCGGCCCGGGGGCACTCTGCTGGTGGTCGCGCACCGGATCAGCTCGGCCCGCCGGGCCGGCCGGGTGCTGGTGATGGACGGCCGGGACACGTCGTACGGGACGCACGACGAGCTCGTGCGGTGCTCGGCGCTCTACCGCGACCTGGTCGGCGGCTGGACGCCCGGGCCCGCCGGGCCGTCAGAGCCAGCCCTCCCCCTGCGATATCCGGATCGCGTCGATGCGGTTGCGGGCCCCGGTCTTACGGGTGATGGCGGCCATGTAGTTGCGCACGGTCCCGTGGGACAGGTGCAGGTTGCCGGCGATCTCCGCGACGGAGGCACCCTCGGCCGCGAGGGTTAGCACGCTCAGCTCGCGCCGGGTCAGCGGCATCTCGGCGGCCTTGAGGAAGCCGAAGCCCAGCGAGTCGTCAACGAAACGTTTCCCCTTGGCGACGTCACGGATGCCCTTCACCAGATGTTCCGGTGAGCCCCCCTTGTCGACGTAGCCGAGGGCGCCCGCCTCCAGCGCCCGTTTCAGTAGGCCCGGCCGGTTCGCGTCGGCAAGCACCAGCAGCCTCGGCCTGGCCGGCCCCGGACCGCGGGCGAACAGCTCGCCGAGCGGCGGGATGCCGTACGCCTCCTCGCACTCCAGGTCGGCCGCGCAGACGTCCGGCCGGAGGGACCGCACGCCGGTCGAAGCGCTGCGCCACGGAGTGTCGTACACCCCCAGGTCCGGTTCGCGGCGTAACCACTCCGCCAGGACCGATCTCACAAGACACGCGTCGTGCACCAGAAGCACCCGGATCACTGCCGCCCCTTCAGCTTGCCCACCGGTTCTCGGTCATCAACCAGTGCCCAGTTGTAGAGGACCGTGACCGCTCACGGGCGCGAAGTTCCGGCCAACGGGGAGCGCGGGGGCGCACTCACGGCGCCCGTACCGCTCGGCGCGCATCCGGCGAGGAGGAATGAGCGGGGCCCGCCTGGGTATGCCGGCCGCCCTCCCGCGCCCCGGGGATCTCCGGGTCCGGGGGCCGCCGGCGCGGCTCCCACCGTGCGCGACGGGCCGCCAGGAGGCAGATTTGTTCCCGGGACCCGTAGCGCGACAGCGGTGTCGGTGGCTTCCGGAGCGCCGAACCCCGTGCCGAGGGAGGTGGTCGGCGTGTCCGACGGACAACCGTCCGCGCAGCCACCGGCGACCGCCCGGACGCGGGTGGGCCGGCCGCTGCTGTCCCTCGCCCTGGCGTCGATGATGGAGGAGGTCGACGCGCACTCGGGCGCGGTGTACCTGATGGCGGCCGACGAGCCCGTGCTGGAGATGGCGGTCATGGCCGGGATGCCCCGGGCGTTCGCCGCGCCCTGGGAGCGGGTGGGCCTCAACACGCCGATCCCGGTGGCCGAGTCGGTGCGCGAACGGCGCCTGGTGTGGGTCGGCGGCGAGGAGGACATGGCCGCCAACTATCCCCGGATCGCCGTGGTGCTGCCGTACCCCTTCGCCCTGGCCGCGCTGCCGGTGGCGACCGAGTCCACCGTGTACGGCGCGATCTTCGTGACCTGGCCGGGTTCGCATCCCCCCGCACTGTCCGGCCGGGAGCGCGACCACCTGACGGCGGCCTGCGGCCGGCTCGCGGCCCGGCTGGAGCGTGCCATCGCGGAGAACAACCCGCTGCACCCCGAGCCGGATCTGCTCGCCGGGTCGCCGCTCACGGGTGCGGCCGGCGCGCTCGGCACTCTGGAGGCGGCCCGGATGGTTGCGCGGCTGCCGTACGGACTGTGCTCACTCGATCTGCACGGCCGGGTCAGCTTCGCCAACCCCGCGGCGGCCGAACTGATCGGCGTACCGGTGAGCCAGTTGCTCGGCGCCCAGTTGTGGGCTTCGGTGCCCTGGCTCAACGACCCGGTGTACGAGGACCGTTACCGGGCCGCGCTGCTCAGCCAGGACACCACCTCGTTCGTGGCGCTGCGGCCGCCCGGCGAGTGGCTGTCGTTCCGTATGTATCCGAGCAGGACCGGGCTGAGTGTGCGCATCAGCCGGGCGCGGGCCGTGACGGAGATGATCCGGGGCGGGCCCGAGCCGGGTGACGCGCCGTCCCGGCTGGTCACCATCTCCCAGGTGCTGTCGCTGGCCGGTGCGCTGACCGAGGCGGTGGGCGTGCAGGACGTGGTGCAGCTCGTCGCCGACGAGATCGCCCCGGCCGTCGGCAGTCAGGCGCTGGTCGTCCTCGGCTCCCGGTCGGGCCGGCTGCATGTGCTGGGCCACCGGGGCTATCGGGACGCGCAGCACATCGTGCGCCGGTTCGACGGGCTGCCGCTGGCGGAGCAGACGCCCGGCACGCAGGTCCTGAAGTCGGGGCTCCCCGCGTTCTTCGAGTCCCGGCAGCAACTGGAACGCCTCTACCCGACCCGGTACGCGGTACCGGACGGCTTCGCGGCCTGGGCCTACCTGCCGCTGATCGCCTCCGGACGCCCCGTGGGCACCTGCCTGCTCGCCTACGCCGACAGGCACCCCTTCCCCGCGGACGAGCGGGCCGTGCTCACCAGCCTCGGCGGCCTGATCGCGCAGGCCCTGGAACGGGCACAGCTCTACGACGCCAAGCACCAGCTGGCCCACGGGCTGCAGGAGGCCCTGCTCCCGCACTCCCTGCCACCGCTGCCCGGCATCGACGCGGCCGCCCGCTATCTCCCGGCGACCCAGGGCATGGACATCGGCGGCGACTTCTACGACCTGGTGCCGACGGGAGGCGTGGCGGCCGCGGTGATCGGCGACGTGCAGGGCCACAACGTGACGGCGGCGGGGATGATGGGGCAGATCCGTACCGCCGTCCGCGCGTACACGACCGTCGGTCAGCCACCCGAGGAGGTCATGCGCAGCACCAACCGGCTCCTCATCGACCTCGGCTCCGACCTGTTCGCCAGTTGCCTGTACCTGCGGCTGGATCCGGCGCGCGGACGGGCCGTGATGTCCCGTGCGGGTCACCCGCCCCCGCTGCTGAGACGGCCGGACGGCCGGGTGCGGGTGCTCGACCTCGCCGGCGGTCCGCTGCTCGGCATCGACGGCTCGGCGACCTATCCGACGACGGAGGTCGATCTCGCGCCCGGCTCGGTGCTCGTCCTCTACACCGACGGGCTGATCGAGACGCCGGGGGTGGATCTGGAGGACGCGCTCGCCGATCTGGGGCAGCGGCTCGACGAGGCCGGCGAGTGGCCGCTGGACGACCTGGCAGACCATCTCGTCCGGCACGGCGCGGCCACCCGGGAACGGCTCGACGACGTCGCGCTGCTGCTGCTCAGGGCGCGGGGCGGGGACTGAGGGGTGTCGGTGCCTCCCCCGACGCACAGCGGTCCGGCCCTCCCGCCGGAGGGCCGGACCGATCCACCGCCGGCCGGACCGCGGGCGGGTCCAAAGCGGTGGAGCTCTGTGACCGAGTGCGTCAGTGACTCACTCGGGGTGACTCACTGGGACTGGGTCGCCCCGGAGTCGTCAGCCGTGCCGGTGCCGGTCCCGTCGCCGGTACCCGTGTTGTCACCGGTACCCGTACCGGTTCCGGTGTCGCCACCGCCGACCGCGTCGCCACCGGCCTGGTCACCACCGACAGCGTCACCACCGGCCTGGTCACCACCGACAGCGTCACCACCGGCCTGGTCACCGCCGACCGCGTCGCCACCGGCCTGGTCACCACCGACAGCGTCACCACCGGCCTGGTCACCGGCGCCGCCGGCCTGGTCGCCCGCGCCGCCCGCCTGGTCGCCCGCGCCGCCGGCCGCGTCGCCCGCGCCGAGGGTGGCGCCGACCGCCGTGAGGGCGGTGGTGACCGGCTGGAAGAACGTCTCGCCGCCGGCCGTGCAGTCGCCGCTGCCGCCGGAGGTCAGGCCGACCGCGCCGCCCGCCTGGGTGAACAACGAGCCGCCGCTGTCGCCGGGTTCGGCGCAGACGTCGGTCTGGATGAGACCGGTGACGGTGCCCTCCGGGTAGTTCACGGTGGCGTCGAGTCCGAGGACCGTTCCATCGTTGAGGCCGGTGGTGCTGCCCATCCGGAAGACCTGGGTGCCGACCGTGGCTTCCTCGGCCTGGGCGATCTGGACGGTCTTACCGCCGCCGACGTTGACCTCGCTCGGCGCCACGGTGGCCGGGTCGTCGTACTTCACGAGCGCGAAGTCGCCGTCGCCGGGGAAGGTGGCCTGGTCGACGGTGGCGATCGGCTGACCGTCCTGCGTGTCCGACCACGTCTTCGCCGCGACACCGCAGTGGCCCGCGGTGAGGAACGCCGGACTGCCGTCGCCCGCGGTGACGTTGAAGCCGAGCGAGCAGCGCGCGCCGCCGCCGAATATCGCGTCACCGCCCGAGACGAAGGTCTTGAACGTGCCGGCCGACTTCTTGATGGTCGCCATGTTCGAGCCGAGGCCCTGGACGGTCGACTCCAGCGTGTCCCACTTGCTGCCGGTGACCGTGCTGTCCGCGGTGACCAGGATCTTGTTCGTCTTGGGGTCGACGGCCCAGGCGGTGCCCGGGATGGTCGCCTCGGCCTTGAGCGTCTTGGCTCCGGCGGCGAGTTCGGCGAGGCTGTTGTCGACCTCGCGGACGGCCGCGCCGGCCTTCTTGGCCTGCACGATCACGTTGTTGTTGTCGCCGGGCACGACGTTCACCACGAGCTGCTTGCTGGCGGCGTCGTAGTAGGAGCCCGCGAAGGCGTCGCCGAGCAGGTTCTGCAGCTGCGAGGCGAGATCCGAGGCGTCGTCCGCCTTGAAGGTCTTGACGGAAGCACCGCTGGTCCCGCTGTCCTGGGACGCGTTGGCGTTCGGCAGCAGGAGCGCGGCTGCTCCGAGGGCTGCGACGCCGCCGACCGCGATGGCGGCCTTGCGCTTCGGAATTCGCTTGTGACTCAAACTTCTCGACCTCCTGAGGGACCGGAGTGTGTGCCGCCGTTCGGCAGCTGGTGTGGGGCGCCTGGATGGCTGTTGGTACGCACGGGCTCCGTCGGGCGTTCAACGCGGGACCCCAACAACCTTTGTGCGGATGCGAATCGGCCATGGGCCGCGTCCCGCCGGACGGCGCCGGGAACGACCCCCACATGACGGTGACCGCCACCGAAACCGACCGGATCTCCTCCGCTGATGTCGCCTCCTGGGTGCTCGCGGTGGCCGGTTCGGATGTCCGGATCCGAACGGTGACCACCAAGCAGCGGCCGCCGCAATCGCTGACCCCGGCCGCGACGAGCCGGTCGCAGACCGACTGGGCGGCGCCGGCGGGGGTCGCGATCACGGCCGTCGCGGCATCACGGAGGTCCGTTGCCCTGCGTGACGCCTCGATCACCCCGGGTTCACCATGCGGAGCCGAATCCCGGCTTCAGCGAATCTGCACATCCCGTGCGCGACCGGCGCACGGCCGTCGGGGGATCTGCACAAGCCGCGGTGCCGCCCACGCCATTGGCGAGGTGTGTCGCATTCGCCGCGCGCCCGGCAAGGGGCGGTGCGCGGTGATGCCGTGCCGCATGTGAAGAAGTCGCCGCCGAGCCGTGCGCACTCCTGCACGGTTCGGCGCCACGGGGACACAAATGCGCTGGTGGGGCGTCTGGTTGATTGGATGCGCCGACCCGCCGCGTGCTTTGATCCATCGCACCGCGGGAGCCGCCAAGGGCTTCGGGACAACGGACGCCCGGCGCCCGCGGTCGCGGCCGTCATCTGTCCCCAGAGGGGGCCGCTCCCCCCTTGTGAACATCCGTATGAAGGGAAGTCCCCCCATGAACTCCACCCCCCAGGTTGAGACCGTCGAGATCTCCGACGCGGAGCTCGACAACGTCTCCGGCGGTCTGTCCCTGAACGCCGTCGGCACCGTCACCGGCCTGGTGGACGGCGTTGCCCCGGTCTCCGGCCTGGTCAACACGGTCGTCGGCACCGTCGAGGGTGTCACCGGCCTCAACACCGCCCCGGTCACGGGCCTGGTCGCCGGTCTCTGACCGCACTGTGTTGCCGGGAGTCCCGGAGCCGTCACGGCTCCGGGACTCCCGGACGTCGTAGAAGATCTCTCGCACAGGTGAGGGAAGTCCCTTGCAGTTCCGCCAACAGGCCCTCGCCAAGCTCCAGTCGCCCGAGGAGCTCGACCTTCCGGTGCGTTTCGCCCGGCCCCGGGGCTGGCTGGCCCTCGCCGTGACGGTGGTCGTCGTCGCGGCCGCGTCCGTCTGGGCGGTCACCGGTTCCGTCGCCTCCACCGTCGGCGCGCCCGCCGTCCTCACGCACGGGGAGGGCAGTTACATCCTGCAGAGCCCCGCGGCCGGCCAGGTCACCGCGGTCCTCGCCGAGCAGGGCCAACGCCTGCCCGCCGGCGCGCCCGTCCTCAAGGTCCGCACCGCCGACGGCGACACCGTCGTACGCACCGTCGCCGCCGGGCGCGTGACCGCGCTCGCCGCGACCATCGGGCAGATCATCCAAACCGGCGCGAACGTCGCCGCGGTGGAGAAGGTCGTCCGCGCCTCGGACCCGCTGTACGCCACGGTGTACGTGCCCGCCCAGAACGCGGCCGCCATCCCCGCCGGCGCGGCGGTGGACCTGACCGTCCAGTCCGTGCCCACCCAGCAGTACGGGGTGCTGCGCGGCCGGGTGAAGTCGGTGGACCGCTCCCCCCAGTCGGCGCAGCAGATCTCCGCGTTCCTCGGCGACAGCCAGCTCGGTGAGCAGTTCACGAAGGACGGCAGGCCCGTCGCCGTACTGGTCCGGCTGGAGCGGTCGGCCGGCACGAAGAGCGGCTACCGGTGGTCGTCCGCCGACGGGCCGCCGTTCACCCTCACCTCCATGACCATGGCCACGGGTTCGATCCGGCTGGCCGACCAGCGCCCCGTCGACTGGCTGCTGCCGTGAACGCCGCGCAGGAGACCCGGGGCCGGCGCCGCGCCGCACCGCCGCCGCGCCGCCCGGTGCCCACGGGCCGGGTGAAGAGCGTCCGCACGCCCACCGTGCTCCAGATGGAGGCCGTGGAGTGCGGGGCCGCGTCCCTCGCGATGGTCCTCGGCCACTACGGCCGGCATGTCCCGCTGGAGGAGCTGCGCATCGCCTGCGGTGTCTCCCGGGACGGTTCGCGGGCGAGCAACCTGCTGAAGGCGGCCCGCGGTTACGGCCTGACGGCCAAGGGCATGCAGATGGACACCGCGGCCCTCGCCGAGGTGCGCTCCCCCGCCATCCTGTTCTGGGAGTTCAACCACTACGTCGTCTACGACGGGATGGGCCGACGTCTCGGCCGCCGCGGGGTGTATGTCAACGACCCGGCGAAGGGCCGGCGTTTCGTTCCCATGGAGGACTTCGACACCAGCTTCACCGGTGTGGTGCTGGTCCTGGAACCGGGCGCGGACTTCGAACGGGGCGGGCGCAAACCGGGATTGCTCGGCGCCATGCCGGCCCGGCTGCGCGGTACCGCGGGCACGATGCCCGCCGCGGTGCTGGCCAGTCTGCTGCTGGTGGCGGTCGGCGCGGCGGTCCCCGCGCTCAGCCGTACCTATATCGACATGTTCCTGATCGGTGATCAGACCTCGTTGCTGGGCGTGCTGTTCGCGTCGATGGGGACGTGCGTGCTGCTCACGCTCGTGCTGACGTGGTTGCAGCAGGCGAACCTGCTGCACGGCCGGATCATCTCCTCGACGCTCTCCAGCGCCCGCTTCCTGCGCCATCTGCTGCGGCTGCCCGTCACCTTCTTCTCCCAGCGCAGCCCGGCCGACCTGGTGCAGCGCCTCCAGTCGAACGACGCCGTGGCCGAGACACTGGCCCGCGACCTGGCGGCGGCGGGCGTGGACGCGGTGGTCGTCGTGCTCTACGCGGTCCTGCTGTACACCTACGATCCGCAGCTGACCTTCGTCGGCATCGCCGTGGCCCTGCTGAACGTGGTGGCCATGCGGGTCGTCGTACGGCTGCGCGCCACCCGCACCGCCAAACTGCGCGCCGACAGCGCCCGGCTCACCAACACGGCCTACACGGGGCTGCAGTTGATCGAGACGATGAAGGCGACCGGCGGCGAGGACGGCTACTTCCGCAAGTGGGCGGGGCAGCACGCCACCACCCTGGAGGAGCAGCAGCGGCTCGGCGTGCCGAGCGCCTGGCTGGGCGTGGTCGCGCCGACGCTGGCGTCCCTGAACAGCGGGCTGATCCTGTGGATCGGCGGGATGCGGGCCCTGGAGGGCGGCATCTCGGTCGGCCTGCTGGTCGCCTTCCAGGCGCTGGTCACCCGCTTCACCGCGCCGATCACCCGGCTGAACGGCGTCGCGGGCCGCATCCAGGACTTCGCGGCCGACGTGGCCCGGCTGAAGGACGTCGAGAACTTCCGGGCCGACCCGCTCTACGGCCGGCCCGGCACCGGCGACTCCACGCGCCGGCTGCACGGGCACGTCGAGCTGGAGAACATCTCCTTCGGCTACAGCCCGCTGGACAAGCCGCTGTTGACGGGCTTCGACCTCACCGTCGGCCCGGGACAGCAGGTGGCCCTGGTCGGCGGCTCGGGCAGCGGCAAGTCCACCGTCTCGCGGCTGATCTCGGGTCTGTACACACCGTGGGAGGGCGTGATCCGCATCGACGGACGGCGGCTGGAGGACATTCCGCGCGGCGCGCTCGCGGCCTCCGTTTCCTTCGTCGACCAGGACGTGTTCCTCTTCGAGGGCACGGTCCGCGACAACGTGGCGCTGTGGGACCCCTCGATCCCGGACGAGGCGGTCGTGGACGCGCTGCGGGACGCGGCCCTCTACGACGTCGTCACGCGCCGCCCGGGTGGCATCCACAGCCGGGTCGAGCAGGACGGCCGCAACTTCTCCGGCGGGCAGCGCCAACGCCTGGAGATCGCACGGGCGTTGGTGCGCGGGCCCAGCATCCTGGTGCTGGACGAGGTGACGAGCGCGCTCGACGCGGAGACCGAGCAGGTCGTGATGGACAACCTGCGCAGGCGTGGCTGCGCCTGTGTGGTGATCGCGCACCGGCTCAGCACGGTGCGCGACAGCGACGAGATCGTCGTGCTCCAGCACGGCACGATCGTGGAGCGCGGGCGGCACGACGCGCTGGTGGCACACGGTGGCGCGTACGCCGCGCTGGTCAGGGAGCGGTGAGATGACGACCGTCGGTGAGAGCGATCTGGTGCTCGGGGCGCTGGGCGCGATGGGCACACCCGTCGACTGCTCCGGCCAGAGCCGGCTCGATCTGGAGGGGCCGCAGGTGCTGTGGCTGGTCGCGGCCGGCGCCGTCGACCTGTTCGCCGTCGACGCGCAGGAGCGGGGGCACTGGCACCACCTGGGCCGGCTGGAGGCGGGCGCGCTGCTGCTCGGTCCGGTCGCGGGGCCCCGGCACACGCTGGTGGCCCGCCCGTTGCGCGACTGCGTGGTGCGCCGCATCGCCCTGCGCGAGCTGTACCAGCCCCCGCACACCGAGACCTGGTCCTACGACGCCTACGGCAACCCCCAGTACGTACCGCCGACTTCGAGCCCGCTGGAGCACGCCCTCGCGCTCGGCGTCGGCCGCGGTCTGACGGTCCTCTTCCAGGCGCCGACGGCCACCGAGCCGGCCGCGGTCGCCTCGGACGACGACGTGTTCTGGATGCAGGTGCCGCCGGGCAGCGTGCAGTACGGCTCGCTGTACGGCGCCGAGGCGGCGGCCGACCTGCTGACGGACCCGGCGGTCTGGCAGAGCATGGTCGACCAGCAGTACCGGCTGCTGACCACGCTGGACCGGTGGATCGAGCAGCTCGAACACACCCACGAGACCCGGACCGCCGCCGGCATCAGGGCCGGCGAGGCGGTCCGTGCGCAGGCCGACCGGACACTGCTGGCGTCCATCGGCAGGCGGTCCGCGCACCGCGCCACGGCCGCCGACGCGGACGCCTCCTACGCGGCCTGCGGGCTGGTCGCCCGCGCGGCCGGGATCACCCTCGCCGAGCCCGCCCGGAGCGGCACCGAGAGCGACCGCCTCGACCCGGTGGAGCGGATCGCCCTCGCCTCCCGGGTCCGCGTCCGGTCCGTCCGCCTCGACGGCCGCTGGTGGCGCAACGACATCGGTCCCCTGGTGGGGCACCGGGCCCTGTCGGGTGCGCCGGTCGCGCTGCTGTGGCGGCGCGCCGGATATGTGGCGGTGCATCCGGCGACCGGCCGGGAGACGCCCGTGGAGAAGGCCAACGCGAAGGAGTTCGAGCCGCGCGCGGTGATGTTCTACCGTCCGCTGCCGGAGCGGCGACTCGGTCCGCTCGGGCTGCTGCGGTTCAGCATGCGGGGCGTGCGCGGCGACCTGACGAACCTGTTGCTCGCCGGCCTGGTCACCGTGGCCATCGGGGCGCTGGTGCCGATCGCCACCGGCAAGGTGCTCGGCGAGTACGTGCCGAAGGCGCAGCAGGGCCCGATCGTCCAGGTCTGTCTCGCGGTGATGATCAGCAGTGTGGTGGCGGCGGCCTTCATGCTGCTGGAGAACCTGACGATCCTGCGGCTGGAGGGCCGGATCGAGGCCACCCTCCAACCGGCCGTCTGGGACCGTCTGTTGCGGCTGCCGACCAGGTTCTTCACCGGGCGCTCGACGGGCGAACTGGCGAGCGCCGCCATGGGCGTCAGCGCGATCCGCAGGCTCCTGGCGGGAGTCGGTCCGGTGGTCGCGCAGTCGGTGACCGTGGGCGCGATGAACCTGGGGCTGCTGTTCTGGTTCAGCGCGCCGATGGCACTGGCCGCGATCGGCATGCTCGTCGTCATCGCCGCCGGGTTCCTGGGCCTGGGACTGTGGCAGGTGCGCTGGCAGCGGCGGCTGGTGGTGCTCGGCAACAAGCTGAACAACCAGGCGTTCCAGACGCTGCGCGGGCTGCCGAAGCTGCGGGTGGCGGCCGCCGAGAACTACGCGTACGCGGCCTGGGCGTCCCAGTTCGCGCGCAGTCGCGAACTCCAGCAGAAGGTGGGGCGCATCAAGAACCTCACGACGGTGATGGGCGCGGTGTACCTGCCGCTGTGCACCCTGCTGATGTTCATGCTCCTGGCGGGTCCGGCGCGCGGCGCGATGTCGGCCGCCGAGTTCCTCACCTTCAACACGTCGGTGACCATGCTGCTGACCTCCGTCACCCAGCTGACCGGCGCCTACGTGTCGGCGGTGGCCGCGCTGCCCCTGCTGGAGGAGATCAGGCCGGTCCTCGACGCGACCCCCGAGGTGCGCACGGCGAGCACCCGGCCGGGCCCGCTGTCCGGGGCGATCGAGACGCGCCGGCTGTCGTTCCGTTACGCCGACGACGGCCCCCTGGTCCTCGACGACGTCTCCTTCCAGGTGCGGCCGGGCGAGTTCGTGGCCGTGGTCGGCCCGAGCGGCTGCGGCAAGTCGACGCTGCTGAGGCTGCTCATCGGCTTCGACGACCCGGTCTCCGGCAGCGTGCTCTACGACGGCCAGGACCTCGGCGCGCTGGACCGGCCCGCCGTGCGCCGGCAGTGCGGTGTGGTGCTCCAGCACGCGCAGCCCTTCACCGGATCGCTCCTTGACGTCATCAGCGGCACCGAGCCGTGCACGCCGGAGGAGGCGATGGCGGCGGCGGAGATGGCGGGGCTCGCGGAGGACATCCGGCGGATGCCGATGGGGCTGCACACGATCGTCTCCGACGGCGGCGCGATCTCCGGCGGCCAGCGCCAGCGCCTCATGATCGCGCAGGCGCTGATCCGCCGCCCGCGCATCCTCTTCCTCGACGAGGCGACCAGCGCCCTCGACAACGAGACGCAGCGCACGGTCATCGAGAGCACCAAGGCCCTCGACGCCACCCGGATCGTCATCGCGCACCGCCTGTCGACGGTGCTGGACGCCGACCGTGTCCTCGTGATGGAGGACGGCAGGATCGTCCAGCAGGGCGCGCCCGCGGCGCTGCTCGCGGACCCCGGGAGCCGACTCCACGAGCTGGTGCGGCGGCAGCTGGCCTGAGGGGCGGGGGCGGCGCGGGGACGAGCCGGGAACCGGTCCGTCAGCGAAACGTTGCCGTTTCGCTGGCCGTGGTCTAGTCTCGACGCGTACGAAACAGTTTCGTTCAAGGATGCCCCGGCCCGTCCGGCGACCCTTGCGCGAGGCCCCTGCACGACTTCCCTGGAGTGGCTCCCCCATGTCCCAGAAGACCCTCGCCGACGGCGCCCGCGAAGGTGTCGCCGGCCCACCGTCCGAACCCTCGTCGAAGCGCTGGTGGATCCTCGCGGTCGTCGCCCTCGCGCAGCTGATGGTCGTCCTGGACGCGACCATCGTGAACATCGCCCTGCCCTCGGCCCAGGCCGACCTGGGCTTCTCCGACGGCAACCGGCAGTGGATCGTCACCGCCTACGCGCTCGCCTTCGCCTCCCTCCTGCTGCTCGGCGGCCGCATCGCCGACCTCTTCGGCCGCAAGCCCGCCTTCCTGATCGGTGTCGTCGGCTTCGCCGCGGTCTCCGCGCTCGGCGGCGCCGCCAACGGCTTCGGCATGCTGGTCACCGCCCGCGCGCTGCAGGGTGCCTTCGGCGCACTCCTCGCCCCCGCCGCGCTCTCCCTGCTCAACACGACGTTCACCGAGGCCCGTGAGCGCGCCAAGGCGTTCAGCGTGTACGGCGCCATCGCCGGCGCGGGCGGCGCAGTGGGCCTGCTGCTCGGCGGTGTCCTCACCGACGCCTTCGACTGGCGCTGGACCCTCTACGTCAACGTGGTCATCGCCGTCCTCGCCTTCGCGGGCGGCTGGGTCCTGCTGAACAACCACCGCGACGCCGCGAACTCCAAGCTCGACGTGCCCGGCACCATCCTGGTCGCGGCCGGCCTGTTCTCCCTCGTCTACGGATTCTCCAACGCGGAGACCCACGACTGGGACTCCGCGCAGACCTGGGGCTTCCTGATCGCGGGCGGACTCCTGCTCACCGCCTTCGCCTGGTGGCAGACCCGGGCCGCGCACCCGTTGCTGCCCCTGCGCATCCTGCTCGACCGCAACCGGGCCGCGTCCTTCCTGGCGGTGCTGATCTCCGGCGCGGGCATGTTCGGCGTGTTCCTCTTCCTCACCTACTACCTCCAGCTGAACCTGGGCTTCAGCCCGACCAAGACCGGTGTGGCGTTCCTGCCGATGGTCGCGGCCCTGATGGTCGCGGCACAGGTGGGCACCACGGTCCTGGTGCCGCGGGTCGGCCCGAAGGCCGTCATCCCGCTGGGCTTCGCGATCGCCGCGGTCGGCATGGCCTGGCTGACCGGCATCGGCAACACCTCCTCCTACACGTCCGCGGTGCTGCCGCAGCTGATCGTGATCGGCCTGGGCCTCGGCCTGGTCATGCCGCCGGCCATGCAGCTGGCCACCGGCGGGGTGGCCGCCGAGGACGCGGGCGTGGCCTCCGCCACGGTCAACGCCATGCAGCAGGTGGGCGGTTCCATCGGGACGGCACTGCTGAACACCCTCGCCGCGACCGCCGCCACGAACTACCTGGCCGGACGGGACGTGACGAGCAAGGCGGTCCAGGCGCAGGCGACGATCGAGAGCTACACCACCGCCTTCTGGTGGTCGGCGGGCTTCTTCGCCGCCGGTACGGTCATCGCCTTCGTGCTCTTCCGCCGCGGGGTTCCGCAGCAGGACCCCGACGCCGCTCCGGTCGTCCACATGTAGCACCGCGTCACCGAGGGGCCGCCGTCATCAGGGAGACGGCGGCCCCTTCGTGCGTCCGCCGCCCGCCGCCCACCCGGCCGGACTGTGACCCACGACCCGCCACATCCGCTGTTGGGACCCGGCGTAACCGGGTACTCACCGCTTCATGCGAATCAGCGTGGTGGATGTCGGATCGAACACGGTCAGACTCGTCGTGGCGGACACGGCCGGCGGGGTGCCCCTGCCGGTGCACACCGCCAAGTGGCGTCTGCGGCTGTCGGACGACGTGAAGCCGGGCGAGCCCGTCCCCGCGGAGGCCGTCGAGCGCCTCGTGGGCGCCGTCACCGAAGCGAGCAGGACCGCGACCCGGTGGGGCGCGGCCGGCCCCGTCGCCTTCGCGACCGCCGTGGTGCGCAGCGCCCCCAACCGGCAGGACGTGCTCGACACCGTCCGGGAGCGGACCGGCGTCGACCTGTGCACCCTGCCGGGCGAGGTCGAGGCCGAACTCACCTTCCTCGCCGCCCGCCGCTGGATGGGCTGGCGGTCGGGCCCCCTCGCGCTGCTGGACATCGGCGGCGGCTCACTGGAGCTCGCCTTCGGACGCGGCCGGCTGCCCGACTTCGCGGTCTCGCTGCCGCTGGGCGCGAGCCGGCTCACCCATGAGTTCTTCGCACACCACGACCCGCCCACGACCGAACAGCTGCGCGCGCTGCGCCGCAAGGTCCGCCACCAGCTGCGGGACGCGGCGGCGCGCATCCGCTGGGAAGGCCCGCGCCTGGCGGTCGCCACCTCCCGCACCTTCCAGCAGCTGGGACGACTGTGCGGAGCGCCGCCCGGGCGACACGGCCCCTTCGTGGAACGACAGCTGCACCGCGCGGACCTCGGGACCGCGATCGGCCGGCTGGCCGCCCTGCCCGCCGCCGAGCGCGCCCTGCTGCCGGGCATCTCCGCGCCGCGCTCCGGCCAGAGCCTGGCAGGCGCCCTGGTGGGCCACACCGCGATGAAGCTGGTCGGCATCGAGTCGGTCACCATCTGCCCCTGGGCGATCCGCGAGGGCATCATGCTGCGCCACATCGAGGACGGCGCCTCCTGGTGGGCGGAGATCTCCCGCCGCGACGAGGAGCCCGCCACCCCCGAACCGGTGCCGCTGCGCATCGCCGCCCCGACCGGCTGACCCCGGCGGTCGCACCCTGCCGAAATCCTGCCGCTCACGAGAGGAGCATCCCCATGCCGGCCCACGACGACCGGTCAGGCGAGCAGCACGAGACAGCTCTCGACGAAGCCCTCCACGAGATCGAGGACGCGGAAACCCACACCCCCGACCCCGCCGACCACCACCACGACGGCGAGGCGGCAGAGGCCACCACCCCGAACACCACGGCCCAGGAAGAATCCAGGGGCGAGTGAAAAGGGTGCGGCCCGCACCGCTCCCAGAGGTGCGGGCCGCAGCCTTTTCTTCAGGGGCGCGAGGAACTGCGCGCCCAGCCCACGACGGGCCGCAGACGACACACCCCACCCAAGCCCCCAGGGGCGCGGGGAACTGCGCGACAAGCCACCACCCACCCGCAGACGACACACGACACCCGTCCGCCAGGGGCGCGGGGAACTGCGCAAAAGCCCCCCGTCACCGCCGCGTGCCACCTCAGGACACGCGGGCGGATGCCCCGCCCGCTCCCGGGTACCCGGCCCGCATGACGCACGAAGGTCCTGAACCACGGCTGCCGTCCGCACGGGGTCCCGTCTCCGCCGCGGTGACGGCATATCTGCTGGACACCGGCCCCCTGCCGCGCCACGAGGACGCCGCCGGTGCGGACGTCCACGGCGACGACCTCCAGCTGGCCCTGTATCTCTGCTACGAACTGCACTACCGCGGCTTCGCGGGGGTGTCCCCCGACCGCGAGTGGGACCCGGAACTGCTGCGCACCCGCGCGGTCCTGGAACACCGCTTCCTGTCCGCGCTGCGCGCGGACGCCGTGGCCCACGACAGTGTCGAGGACGCCCTCGCCGACCTGCTGGTCGAGCCGGTCGACGGCACGGGCGTGTCGTACTTCCTGCGGGACAAGGGCGAGCTGTGGCAGGTGCGCGAGTACGCGGCGCAGCGCTCCCTGTACCACCTCAAGGAGGCAGACCCGCACGCCTGGGTGCTGCCGAGGCTGTGGGGCAGGGCCAAGGCGGGGATGGCGGCGGTGGAGTTCGACGAGTACGGCGGCGGCCGCGCCGACCGGGTGCACGCCCGCCTGTTCGCCGACCTGATGACGGACCTGGACCTGGACACCACCTACGGCCACTATCTCGACGCGGCCTGCGCGGAGGTCCTGGCCACGGTGAACCTGATGTCCCTCTTCGGTCTGCACCGGGCCCTCAGGGGTGCCCTCGTGGGCCACTTCGCGTCGGTCGAGATCACCTCATCGCCCGGCTCGCGACGACTGGCGGAGGCCATGCGCCGCACGCAGGCCGGCCCCGCCGCCGAGCACTTCTACGACGAGCACGTGGAGGCCGACGCGGTGCACGAGCAGGTCGTACGCCACGAGGTCATCGGCGGCCTGCTGGCGGAGGAGCCGCATCTCGCCGCCGACGTCGCCTTCGGCATCGACGCGACCGCCCTCGTCGAGGACCGGCTCGCCGCGCGCCTGCTCTCCGACTGGCAGGCGGGGCGGTCCTCGCTGCGCACGCCCCTCCCGTCGGACGCCGCCCCGTATTCCTCCCATATTTCCTGATTGCCTGGGTACTTGGGCGGGGTGAACTCACTGAGACCACATCTGTCGCTCCCGGGCGTGTACGCCCCGCAGGAGGACACGGCCCTGCTGGCCGGAGCCCTGGCAGAAGAACCGCTCGCGCCGGGCGCCGACGTCCTCGACGTGGGCACCGGGACCGGCGCGCTGGCGCTGGCCGCCGCCCGCCGCGGGGCCCGGGTGACGGCGGTGGACGTCTCCTGGCGCGCGGTGTACACGGCCCGGCTCAACGCCTGGCTGTCCGGCGTGCCGGTGCGCATCCGCCACGGAAACCTCTTCGAGGCGGTGCGGGACCGGTCCTACGACCTGATCCTCAGCAATCCGCCCTACGTACCGGCGCCCACCGCGGGCGTACCGGCGCGCGGCCGGGCCCGGGCCTGGGACGCGGGCCACGACGGCCGGCTGGTGCTGGACCGGATCTGCGGGGAGGCGCCCGGGCTGCTGCGTCCCGGCGGGGTGCTCCTGATGGTGCACTCGGCGCTCAGCGATCCGGAGCTGACGGTGGGGCGCCTGCGCTCGGCCGGACTGAAGGCCGCCGTGACCCGGCGCAGCCGTATCGACTTCGGTCCGGTCCTGCGCTCGCGAGTGGGCTGGCTGCGGGAACGCGGGCTGCTGTCGCCCGCCGAGGCGAAGGAAGAGCTGGTGGTCGTCCGTGCCGAACTCCCCGTCTGAGCCCCCCCGCCGGATCAAGGTCCAGCGCCGGGGGCCCCTGCTGGTGGAGGGCCCGGTGGAGGTGGAGCTGGAGGACGGCACGACGGTGTCCTCCGACCGATTCCGGGTGGCCCTGTGCACCTGTCGCCGCAGCCGGCGCTATCCCTGGTGCGACACCAGTCACCGCGACCGCGACCGGCGCTGAGGCCGTCGGCCCGGAAGCCGAGGTGCCGGCGGGTGGCCCCACTCCGCCCGCCGGCCCCCGGTGCGAGATCGCACGGCCCCGCGACAGGGACCCGCACTCCCCATAGGCGGGCCTCCACGGCACTCGCGGGGCCCGCGCGATCTCGGTCTCAGAACGCGAAGACGCTCGCCCCGAGGGAGCTCTTCACGCATTCGTTGGCGAAGGTGCGCTCGTAGGAGACGCGCTTGCCGCGCCAGACTCCGTCCACCGTGATGACCACGGGGGCGTACTCCTTCGTGCACGTCACGTCGTCGCCGGCCGCCAGGGCGTCGAAGTCGCCGCCGGCACGCCGGAGTTCGGCGCAGGCGAGCGCCGGAGCCGGGTGGGTGCCGGACGCCGTCGGTGCGCAGTTCAGGGTGACCGCCCGTTCGGGGGTCACTCCGGCGGCGCCCTCGCCGTGGCCCATGGTGAGGACCAGGGCCGAGGGGGCGTAGAGCCCTGCCGGGGAGGCGGGCGGGGCGGCGAGGGCGGCGCCGGTGAGGGGCCCGCAGACGGCGGTGGCCGTGAGGGTGAGAGCCGCTGCCCAGCGCGCGGTGTTCCGCATTGTGTGCATCCTTCCGCTTGGTTCGAGGGTGGTGCCGCGTCGAGCCGGATCTGGCCCGGAGCGGCGAGCGCGAGTCTGCCGAGTCCGGCGCCGAATCTCACATCGACCCCACGGGTTTCAGTAACCTTGCGTATTGAAACAGTGGCAAGAAGTCACGGAATTCGAACGTTCCAATGCCGGAACCAGGCGGTTCTTGATCACTTTGTGGGCTCCGATGGCCGGATCCCCCCTGCTCGTTAATAGTCCTGAAACATTCCGCTTCAGCCCTGAGCGCACTCCTCCGCGAAGCCTTGCGTTCACGCGGCGATCGAGTAATCGTCATTACATGATTACGACAGAGCAACGAGAGAAGCTGAGCGGCTGGTTCGCCGGCCGGCTGCCCGACGACCTGTTCGAGGCCCCGGCCGAGGTCACGGTCGACCGGGAGGAGATCACCGTGGTCGGCCGCATCCCGGCACCGAGGCTCGCGAAGGACGCCCCGGCCGCCGAACGGGACGCGGCCCTGGAGAGCCGCATCCAGGAGTTCCGCGAGCGCAGCCGGGAGGACCGGATCGCGGTGGCCCGCGAGGCCGAGCACCGCTTCGGCCGGAAGGTCTCCTGGGGCGTGGAGTGCGGGGACCGGCGCGCCCTGTTCACCCATGTGGCGGCCCCCGTCATGACCCGGCTGCGCCAGCCCGAGCGTCAGGTCCTCGACACCCTCATCGCCGGCGGGGTCGCCCGCAGCCGCAGCGACGCCCTCGCCTGGTGCGTGCGCCTGGTGCAGCGCCACACCGACGACTGGCTCGGCGAACTGCGCGAGTCCCTGGAACACGTGCAGCGGGTACGCGCCCAGGGCCCGGACACCGGCACCGGCACCGGCACCGGCACCGGCACCGAGCCGCAGGACGCCCCCGCCGAGGACGCCCCGGAGGACTGAGTGAGCCCCGGACCAGCCCCCGCAGGAAGCCGGCGCGGCCGGCCACCAGCCACCAGCCACCAGCCACCAGCCACCAGCCACCAGCCACCAGCCACCAGCCACCAGCCACCAGCCGATGATCTCCCAGCCGCGTGAACTGGCGCGTGTGCTGCGGGAATCGGTGGCCGGGGCCTGATCCGCCGCCCGGCATACCGCCCGGTATCGTCGGCGTGCGGCGCGTGTGCCGGGTGCGGCGCGCGCCCGACGACGAGAGGCGGGGCGTACGCATGGCCAAGCACTGGGCGGACTTCCAGTACGAGATCTACCTGAACGGGATGTCGGGCGCGGTCCCCCGGCTGCCGACCGACCTGACCCGGCTGGAAGAGCTCACCGAGCGGCGCCTGGGTCCCGGCCCCGTCGGCTATGTCGCGGGCAGCGCCGGTGACGGGAGCACGGCGCGCGCCAACCGGGCCGCTCTGCAACGCCGTCGCATCGTCCCGCGGATGCTGCGGGACGTGCACGAACGCGATCTGTCGGTCGAGGTGCTGGGCCGCGCCCTGCCCGCCCCGCTGGCACTGGCACCGGTGGGCGTGCTGTCGATCATGCACCCGGACGCCGAGCCGGCCGCCGCGCGGGCCGCGGCGGCGCAGGGCGTGCCCTTCGTCCTGTCCTCCGCGTCGAGCACGCCGATGGAGCAGGTGGCCGAGGCGATGGGGGACGCGGAGCGCTGGTTCCAGCTGTACTGGCCGAAGGACCCGGAGGTGGCCCGGAGCTTCCTGCGGCGGGCGAAGGCGGCCGGGTTCACGGCGCTGTTCGTCACGCTGGACACACCGCTGCTGTCGTGGCGGCCGCGCGATCTCGACCAGGCGTACCTGCCGTTCCTGCACGGGGTGGGCACCGCCAACTACTTCTCCGACCCGGCGTTCCTGGCGGGGCTGGCGAAGCCGGTGCACGAGGACCCGAACGCGGCCGTCATGCACTTCGTCGGCATGTTCGCGGACCCCGCCAAGACCTGGCCGGACCTGGCGTTCCTGCGGGAGAACTGGGACGGCCCGATCGTGCTCAAAGGTGTCCTGCACCCGGACGACGCCCGGCTCGCCGCCGACGCCGGGATGGACGGCGTGGTGGTCTCCAACCACGGGGGACGCCAGGTCGCCGGCTCGGTCGCGGCGGCCGACGCCCTGCCCCGGGTCGCCGAGGCGGTGGGCGACCGGCTCACCGTCCTGTTCGACAGCGGCGTACGCACCGGTGACGACGTGTTCAAGGCGCTCGCCCTGGGAGCGCGGGCGGTCCTCCTGGGCCGGCCCTACGTGTACGGGCTGGGCCTCGACGGCCAGTCCGGCGTGGAGCACGTGATCCGCTGCCTGCTCGCCGAACTGGACCTCACCCTCGCACTGTCCGGACACGCGGGGCCGGCCACGGTGGGCCCCGCGGACCTCAGCGAGCACGCGGGCTGAGCGCCCGCGGGACCGTGCGCCGGGCCTTGCTTCAGGCCCTTCTCGCGAGCTCGACCGCCCGCAGGGACGGCGTCCCCCCGCTCGCGGTCGACAGCGAACTCGGGCTGGCCGTCACGGACTCGGTCAGCCAGCGCTGGCCCGCGGACCCGTCACGGACCTTGACGACGGCGTCGGCGCCCGGGTCCTCGGTGGTGGAGGTGAGGGCGAGCCCCTCATCCCGGCGGGGCAGCAACTCGCCCCGCACGGTGAGGTCGTAGCGCACGTCGTCGGCGCGCCCGGTGTTCTGGCCGGCGCAGGTGCCGAGCACGACCACCCCGGCGTCGGCGCGGGAGTCCAGGCACAGATCGGGGTCGGCGGCGGTGCGCAGCAGTCCGTCACTC
Source organism: Streptomyces sp. NPDC005574 (assembly GCF_040605435.1). Lineage (NCBI taxonomy): Bacteria > Bacillati > Actinomycetota > Actinomycetes > Kitasatosporales > Streptomycetaceae > Streptomyces > Streptomyces sp. NPDC005574. Next base: position 19,589 of record NZ_JBEXCW010000045.1, on the reverse strand, counting down.
CCGTACGACCACTGCTGGGTCGTGGCGGCCGAGCAGGCCGCGAGTTCGGTCCCGGCGCCGGCCGTCACCTCGCCGCGGACGTCGAGGCACAGGTCGGCGCCGAGGTTGCGCAGCCGGGTGCGTCCCGAGGCGGTCGGGTGCTGTGCGGTGCCCGGCGAGGCGGAGGAGGCCGCGGGCGGGACCTGGGCGCCTCTGCCGCCGCTCGCGCTGGTGGACGCGGCCGGGCCGGCGCCGTCGTCGGACGACCACAGGCCGGCCACCAGCACGCTCACCAGCAACCCGACGGAGGCCAGGCCGACCCCGGTCAGCAGCGCGCGCGAGGACCGCAGGGCCGGTGGGACGCCCCGGCCGGGCCCCGGAATGCCCGGCAGCACGCGCCGGCGTCCCCGGCCGTGCCGGGCGGCGGCGCGCGGGCGCGGCTGCTCCTGCGACCCGGTGCGGCGGGACGCGAGGTACCGGCCGGCGTTGCGGACGAGTACCGCCTCGGCGATGAGGAGGCCCAGATCGCCGTCGAAATGGCTCAGTTGTTCGGCGGCGTGCCGGCAGTAGGGGCAGGCGTCCAGATGCTGCCGGACATCCGGCAGCAGGTCTCCGCCGCGCCGGATCGGGACGTCGAGAAGGCGGTTGTAGAACCGGCAGTCCTTCGTCGGCGCGAGTTCGCGATGGGCATGTACACAACCTTCGCGGAATTTATCGCGCGCCTGTTCGCGTGCGGCCGAGGCGATGTCGGTGTCCATACCGAGAAGAGCGGCCGGGACGTTTACCGGCTCCCCTTCGACCTCGGTGTGCCACAGCAGGCACCGGGCGGGTCCGGGCAGTGACTGGAACGACCGCTCCGCCAGCTTGCGATGGTCGGGAGTCACGGACGTGGCCATGCGGTCACCGCGGCCGCGAGAGGGCATCGCCAGGCCCGGCAGCACCGCGGACACGCGTTCCTCGTCCGCCCAGCGCACGGCCGTGTCGCGGACGGCCACCAGCAGCAGGGGGCGCAGGGCGAGCGCCGGTTCGCCCAGTGCGAGCCGGTCGAGGACCTGGTGGAAGGCGGCCGCGGTGACCAGGGAGGCGGCACCCTCCGGGGCGGCGACAAAGCCGGCCGCGTAGGAGTGGGCCGCCTGCCAGTGCCGGGCCATCAGCAGCGCGACCGCGGCGGACACGTCCTGCTCGGAGCGGCCTCTCAGCCGGGCGGCGAGGCTCTCGTCGGATTCTCCGGGAACACCGCCGGGCGGAGGGTGGGGCGGGCGAGAAGGGTGGGGGGTGGGCACTGAAGGGATTCCTTTCCCACACGCACGGGATACGCGGGGAGCGTGAATTCACCGATGTCCCTCCGGCCCGGTTCCCCACGGGACGAATGCGACCCGGGCTTTACCCCCCGCACGGTGGTCAACCCTCGCACACGTCACTCACGGCCAACAAGGCACTCGGGCAACCTGCCCCGCTTTGAAAGAAAGTCAGGGAGGGAAGCCAACGGACCATCGGTGTACGGGCTTTCGGCATTCCATGGGCCGGGTGGGAAAAGGGCCCGCGGACCGCGCCCCGTGTGAATCGCGCGCACCCGCCGGGGCGCCGCGCACGCTCCCGGCGGCCGGCCCCGCGTAGTCCACTGGACGCGGCCCTTCTCACAAGGCCCCGCGCGGGACGGCGGCTCTCCCCCGCGAAACGGGCCGCCGACCCCGTTCCTCCCGCCCTCGGTCGGCGGCCCAGAGAGAAGGACGCCCCCGCCCGCTCGGCGGAGGCCAGGTCACGGAGCGCCCGGGACGGTACCGGCCGGGGCGGGGCGTCCGCGAGAAGACGGCCCCGGTGGACATCGGGGCCGCCGCCGTCCGCCGGGCTATCCCTGGTCCGCCACGAAGGACGCCATCCGGGTCAGCGCCGCGTTCCAGTTGATCGCGGTCTCGTTCGTCGACCAGGACTGGATGTCGTCGATGTAGCAGAACTGACCGACACAGCCCTGGAGTCTGCTCTGCGCGTACGGGTCCTGGATCGCGGAGTTGGGACCGCCCGCGAGGGTGCCGGCCGGTGGGTCGGGAAGGGCCGGGTCCAGTTCGCGGGCGTACCAACGGCTGTGCTGGTGGTGGGAGTTGACCTCGCCGTATCCGGTCACGTAGGAGATGTTCAGCGCGTTGCGGCCCAGGATGTAGTCCATGCTCTGCACCGCGCCGTCGCGGTACTTCGCGGCGCCGGTGACGTCGTAGGCGGTGGCGAGGACGACCGCGTTGTTGAGTACCTGGTGGCTGGAGCCCCAGTCGTAGCGGTTGCCGTCAGGGGCGTAGGGCATGCCGTAGGGCTGTCCCGCGAGCGTGGCGAGGTAGCCGTCGGCGGCGCGGACGACCGAACGGCGGCCCTTGTCCCGGCCGGGGAGGGCGCTGGGCACCGTGGCGAGGTCCAGGCGTCCCGCCGCGGCCGTCCGGCTCCAGTCGAGGCCGAGGGGCCCGAAGATGTCGGCGGTGTGCAGCGGGGAGCCGAGGACGTGGTCCGCGAACTGCTTCTCGCCGGTGGTGAGATACAGCTCCGCGGCCGCCCAGTAGAACTCGTCGCTCGCGTCGGAGTCCGCGTAGGCGCCGCCTCCGGTGGCGTCGCTCTCCGGGGCGTACACGTCGGGGTGGGCGAGCGCCGCCGCCCAGGCGGTACGGGCGGCCGCCAGGGCCTTCGCGGCGAACCGGCGGTCGTAGGGCCGGTACAGCCGGGCGGCCTGCGCGGCCGTCGCCGCGAGGTTCAGGGTCGCCGTGGTGCTCGGCGGGTGCAGCTCGCGCTGCTGCGGGTCGTCGCTCGGCAGCAGCGGGAGGCCGGTCCACTGCGCGTCGTGCACCTTGTGGTGGACCATGCCGGCCGCCGGCTGCCCGGCGGGCACCTGCATCTTCAGCAGGAACTCCAGCTCCCAGCGGGCCTCGTCGAGGATGTCGGGCACCTTGTTGCCGCTCTCGGGGATGGCGAGGGTGTCGTCGCCCAGCTTCGCGGGGTGACCGGTGCGGGCCAGCAGGGACCGTTCGTAGGTGCTGAGCAGCTCCCAGGTGGCGATGCCGCCGTTGACCACGTACTTGCCGTGGTCGCCGGCGTCGTACCAGCCGCCGGAGACGTCGAGGCGGTGGTCGCAGCCGCCGGGAACGCACGGCACGTCCAGGTCGCCCCGGTTGGGCGCGGCGTCGAGGTGGCCGGCGGGCCGGCCGTAGCCGGGGCGCAGGTCGTCGCGGATCGCGATGCCGCTGCGCTGGGTGTAGTAGTACTTCACGGCGTCCAGGCGCAGTCGTTCGTAGGCGCTCGTGCCGATGCCGAAGGGGCGGCTCGTCTCACCGTCGGCGAGCAGGGTGAAGCCGTCGCCGCGGCCTCGGTAGCCGCCGAAGTCGATCGAGTGGACGTTCTGTCCGGAGGAGGCGTCCGTGCCGCGGGGCACGGTCCGGCCGTGGGCGACCACGGCGCCCCGTCCGTTCTTCAGCCGCCAGGGCAGCGGGGAGGTGGCGGCGGTGACCAGGGTCGCGTTCTTCGGGCCGGCGGGCAGGTAGGCGACCTGGTTGACGCGCACCCGCGGGCCGGTGTCCGGCTCGTACACCTCGGGCGGTACGCCGCCGAGCAGGGACACGTCGTCCATGCACAGGTGCCAGGCGTCGGCGCCGCCGCCTGCCTGCAGGGCGACCTGGCCCTGCGTGGTGTCGACGGGCGAGGTGAAGGTGTAGGAGTACGCGTCGCCCGACACGCTCAACTGGGGGGTGACCTCGAAGTAGGTGTCGTACGGCGCCACCGACAGGCCCACGATCGCGCGGACCGGGTGGCCGGCGGGCGAGCCGCTCGCGGTGAACGCGAACCGGTAGGACTCCCCCTTCACCAGGGTGATGTCGTTCTGGCCGACGGCGGCGTCCCAGCGGTTGGCGGTGCCGCCCGGCACGTCCGCGCACAGCTGCCCGTCGGACAGGCCGGCGGTGACGTTGGGCGTGGTCCACCAGGGGGCGGTGGTGGTGTCGAAGGTGCCGTTCACGACCTGCTCGGTCTCCGCCGCGGCGGCCGGTCCGGATGGCAGCGCGGTGAGGGCCGCGCCCAGCAGGGCCGCCAGGGCGGCCAGCACGGGGGTTCTGCGTCGTTGCACGTCTGGGCTCCTCTGGGGGAGGTGCGGGTGACGCTCCCGTGGGAGCGCTCCCAGATGCGGACGCGGCCCATGTTTGTTGCAGGCATGACACCCCGTCAACGGTCCGGACGGGACTGGTTGCCGTCCGGACCGCCGACCTGGCCGCTCGGCCCGCTCAGGCCGCTCAGCCGCTCAGGCCTCTCAGCCCGCCGGGATCTCCAGTCGGCTGACGCGCACCGCCCCGTCGGCCTCGCCCGGCCGGGCGCTGGTGAACGTCAGCCGCAGCCGTGAGCCGCGTACCGCGTCGAAGGTCAGCACCGTCGGGGCGTCCGAGGCGGTGGCCCAGTCGACGGCCGCCCCGGTGACCGGCACGTACCGGTGTCCGTCCCACACGGCGGCCTCGACCGAGGCGGGCCGGCTGTGCGTGGCGTCGACGGTGAAGGAGATCTCGGCCCGGCCGACGCTCCGGGTCCGTCCCCAGTCGACGGACACCCAGTCCGCGGGCCGGGCGCCGGCGAACGCGGGCAGCAGCGCGGTGGCCGCCTTGGCGAAGGCGTTGGACCAGCCGGTGGCCGGGTCGCCGTCGAGCATCGCGGCCGGCAGGGTGTCGGGCCGGCCGGAGTAGCCGGCGTCCGCGCGGGGGTGGTCCGCCGGCGCCGGAGGGTCCGGCTCGAACACGGCCGCGGGCGTCACGGCGGCCGAACGGGCGGGCGTGGTCCGTACGGTCACGGTGGCCGCCCGCAGCCCCTCCGCGCGGGCCGACACCTTCAGGCCACCCGGCGCGGTGCCCGACCGCACGATGGCGAGCGCCCTGCCGTGGAAGGCGGTGCGCGTGCTCGCCTGGTAGCGCTCGGCGCTCTCCTGGCGGCCGTTGTCGACTCCCGCGAGACAACCGCCCGTCACCGCGAAGGAGATGAGGTCCTCGGCGTCGGGCACCGGCACCCCGTGGGCGTCGACGACCTCGGCGGTCACGAAGAGCAGCGAACGGCCGTCCGCGGGCAGGGCGGTTCGGTCGGCGGTCAGCCGTACGGCGTGCGCGGCCCCGGCGGTGCGCAGCACGTCGGTGGCCACCACCTTGCCGCCCCGGCGCGCCACGGCCTTCAACTCGCCCTTGGAGAACGGCACGTGCCAGGTGAGGTGGAGCTTGCCCGCGCTGCCGTTGGGGCTGGTGTAACTGCCGGGGTGGGGGCCGTCGGTGAAGGTCTTGTCGTCGCCGGTGGCCTCGGTGGTCTCCAGGTACCTACGGCCGTCGACGGTCTGCTTGGTGTCGAAGGTCCGGGTGCCCAGGGAGGTGCCGTCGAGGAACAGCTCGACGGTGTCGACGTTGCTGTAGGCCCACACCTCGACCGTGTCGCCCGGCTCGTGGTTCCAGGTCATGGGCACCAGGTGGACCATGGGCCGCGCGGTCCACTGGCTGCGGAAGAGGTGGTACATGTCCTTGGGGAACCCGGCGGTGTCCACCGCGCCGAAGAAGGACGCCTTCACCGGGAACACGTCGTACGGCGTGGGCTCGCCGATGTAGTCGATGCCCGACCACAGGAACTGCCCGGCGAACCACTTCCGGTCCCGGTCCTTCTTGTGCCCGTACTCGCCGCTCATGGTCCAGGAGGCGAGGTTGTTGTCGTAGGACGAGGTGGCGCGTCTGCCCGGGGTGTGGTTCTCGCCGGTGTTGAGGTGCTGCGGCTCCTGGTAGGCGCCCCGTGTCGAGGTCTCCGACGACGACTCCGACTCGAAGAGGAACAGGTGCGGGTAGGCCTGGTGCAGGGCGTCCACGGACTTGGCCGTGTTGTAGTTGAGGCCGAGGCCGTCCAGCTTGGCCAGCATCAGGTCCGCCGCCGAGCCCTTCGCGGGCGGCCGGCGGTACTTGTCGGAGCCGATGACGAGCGGGCGGGTGTCGTCGGCGGCACGGATCGCGGCGATGATCCGGTCGGCCATGGCGAGTCCGGCGGTGGAGGTGGAGTCCGGGATCTCGTTGCCGATGGACCACAGCACCACGGCGGGCGAGTTGCGGGCCGCGAGCACCATCTCGGTCGCGTCCCGCTCGCACCACTCGTCGAAGAACCGCCCGTAGTCGTACCGCGTCTTGCCGGTGCGCCAGCAGTCGAACGCCTCCACCATCATCACGATGCCGAGTTCCTCGCAGACCTGGACCATCTCCGGGGAGGGCGGGTTGTGGGAGGTGCGGAAGGCGTTGACGCCCATGGACTTCATGAGGGTCATCTGTCTGCGGACGGCGTCGGTGCTGACCGCCGCGCCGAGCGCGCCCAGGTCGTGGTGCAGGTCGACGCCCCGGATCTTGACGTGGACACCGTTGAGGTGGAAGCCCTCGTCCGGGTCGAAGCGGAAGGTGCGGATGCCGAAGGGGGTGCGGCAGGTGTCCACGGTCCGGCCGCCGACGCGCAGTTCGGTCTCCAGGGTGTAACGGCAGGGATCGGCGAAGTCCCACAACCGGGGCCGCGCAACGACGAGTTCGTGGGTCTCGGTCGCCCGGTCGCCGACGTCCACCGTGGTGGCGGTACGGCCCACGGTGCGGCCGTGCGGACCCCTGATCCGCGACCTGATCTCGACCGGGCCCGGTGTGCCGGACTCGTTCACCACACAGGTCCGCACCCGGACCACGGCCCGCTCGCCGGTGACCTCCGGCGTCGTGACCTGGATGCCCCAGCGCTCCACGTGCACCGGGTCGGTCACCACCAGGCGGGCCTCGCGGTAGATGCCGCTGCCCGAGTACCAGCGGCTGCTGGGCAGCCGGTTCTGCACGCGGACCGCGATGACGTTCTCGGTGGTGCCGTCGGTGTGCAGCAGGGCGGTGAGATCGAAGGCGAAGCCGGTGTAGCCGTAGGGGTGGTGGCCCACCTCGGTGCCGTTGCAGTGGACGGTGGAGTCCATGTACACACCGTCGAACTCCACGGAGATCCGCCGGCCGGCCAGGGCGGGCGGCAGGGTGAACGCGAGGCGGTACCAGCCGAGGCCACCGGGGAAGAAGCCGGTGCCGCTGGTGGTGCCGTGCTCGGTGGTCGGGGTCTGCTCGATGCTCCAGTCGTGCGGGACGGCGACCTCGCGCCAGCCCGAGTCGTCGTACTCCGGGGCCGCGGCGCCCGCGTAGGCGCCGGTCGGGTCGGTGATCCCGCCCGGGTCGACCAGCGCGAAGCGCCAGCCGTCGCGCAGCGCGACCGTGCTGCGGCCGCCCGGGTCCGCACCGGCGGCGGACGCGGCGTGCGCGCCCAGGAGCGTGCCGGCCGCGGGAGCGGCCGTGGAGGCGATCAGGACCGATCTGCGCGTGACCGTCATGGCGGCTCTCCCTCATCAGGGACCTACAGGGATCTTCGGAAACCTTCAGGAGCCATCGACCCCCACCGGGAACCAGAAGCAATCACAACTCATCGCGAACAAACAGATTCTGACGGTGTGCCACGCGCGGCCGTCAAGGGTGCGGAGCACCGCTTCTGTCCCGGACGCCACAACGGCCGAAATTCCCCCTTGACCGGGTGATGCTCGCCGCACACCGCACGCACAGGGTTCACCGAACGCGCGGGTGCACGACCCACTACGCTGGTGCCCAGGTGACGCGCCTGTTCACTGTGAGTGCGCGATGGAGTGGCGAGGATGAGCCTGGAGTACCCGTTCGATGAAGCCGCGACCGCGCGGGCCGTCGTGGACGACGACGGCGTACTCGTCGAGTGGAGCGCGGGCGCACGGCGCCTGCTGGGCTGGTCCGCCGCCGACGTCGTGGGCCGTCCGGCCGCCCGGCTCCTGGCCGACGGTGACCACCGCGCGGACGGCGTGCCCGGCGGACGCCGTTGGGACGGAGTCCTCACCCTGCGTCACCACAACGGCGGCACGGAGACCGTGTGGCTGCTCGCCCACCGCAGACCGCCCGCCGACGGGGTCCCCGGCAGCTGGCTCCTGCTCACCCCCTTGGAGGGCGACGGCCCGCGCGCACCCGACGACCTGCTGGAGACCGCCGCGCTCGTCCAGTCCCCCTGCGCCCTGGCGATCTACGACGACCGGCTGAGGCTGCGCAGGATCAACGCGGCCATGGAGGAGATCATCGGGCTCCCGGAGGAGCGGGTGCGGGGACTGCGCCTGCCCGAGATGAGCGGCAGACCCCAGACGGCGGAGAGCGAACGGCATCTGCACGAGGTGCTCACCAGTGGCCGGGGACACGACGTGCGGACGTATGTGGAGGTGGGCGGCGACAACGGCGTCAACGCCTGGCTGGCCCGCATGGCGCCGGTCCTCGACCCGGCGGGGCGGGTCCTGGGCGTGAGCGTCACGGTGCACGACTTCACCGAGCAGCACCTGGCGCGCGAGCGGCTCCAGCTCGTCAACGAGGCGAGCGTCCGCATCGGTACCACCCTCGACGTCACCCGGACGGCCCAGGAACTGGCCGACGTCTGCGTGCCCGCCCTCGCCGACTTCGTCAGCATCGACCTGCTGGACCCCGCCGAGCCCGGCGGCGACCCCTTCAGCGGCCCGCCCACGCTGCCGGTCCGCCTGCGCCGGTCCGCACACCGGTCGGTCAACCCGGGCGCCCCCGAGGCCGTGGCCCAGCTCGGCCAGGTGGACGTCTACCCCGCCTCCTCGCCGCAGGCCGACTCGCTGCTGGCGGGACACACCATCGTGGCGTCCACCGACACCGACGACCTCACCGAATGGCTCTCCTGGGACAAGGCACGCGCCCAGCGGATCAAGGAGTACGGCATCCACTCGACGATGTCGGTGCCGATCCGGGCCCGCGGCCTGACCCTCGGGGTCGCCGTCCTCACCCGCTTCCGGCGCCCCGGCACCTTCACCCCCGACGACGTGCTGCTCGCGGAGGAGGTCACCGCCCGCGCCGCCGTGTGCATCGACAACGCCCGCCGCTACTCCCGCGAGCGGGAGACGGCCCTGGCCCTGCAGCGCAGTCTGCTGCCCCGGACCCTGCCGCGCACGGCCGCCGTCGAGGCGGCCTCGCGCTATCTGCCGGCCGCGCGAGCCGGCGTGGGCGGCGACTGGTTCGACGTGATCCCGCTGTCGGGCATGCGGGTGGCCATGGTCGTCGGTGACGTCGTCGGCCGGGGCGTCCAGGCCTCGGCGACCATGGGCCGGCTGCGCACCGCCGTACGCACCCTGGCCGACATCGACCTGGCCCCCGACGAACTGCTCACCCACCTCGACGACCTCGTCGTACGGCTGTCCGCGGAGGCCGGCAGCGAGGTCAGCCCCGGCGAGGTCGGCGCGAGCTGCCTCTACGCGGTGTACGACCCGGTGTCGCGGCGCTGCACGCTGGCCCGGGCCGGACATCCCGCGCCGCTGATGACGCGCCCCGGGGGGCGGCCGGAACAGGTCGAGCTGCCCCCGGGGCCGGCCCTGGGCCTGGGCGGGCTGCCGTTCGAGTCGGCCGAGTTCGAGCTGCCCGAGGGGACCGTGCTGTCCCTCTACACCGACGGGCTCACCGAGGCCCGGGAGCGGGAGGCAGGCGACAGCATCGAACTGCTCCGTACGTCTCTCGCGCCCCCCGCCGGCTCACTCGACGAGATCTGCGACCGGGTACTGCACGCGCTGCTCCCGCAGGGCGGCGCCGCCGACGACGTGGCCCTGCTGCTGGCCCGCACCCGGGGACTGCCGCCCTCGCAGGTGGCGACCTGGGACATCCCGGCCGACCCGGCGCTCGTCTCCCCCATCCGCAAGCAGGTCGTCGATCAGCTCGGCAGATGGTCGCTGAGCGAGGCGTCGTTCACGGCGGAGCTGGTGGTCAGCGAGCTGGTGACGAACGCGATCCGCTACGGCTCCCACCCCATCCGGCTGCGGCTCATCCACGACGCGACCACCCTGATCTGTGAAGTGTCCGACACCAGCCACACCGCCCCACACCTGCGCCGCGCCAAGACCTTCGACGAGGGCGGCCGCGGTCTGCTGCTGGTCGCCCAGCTCACTGAGCGCTGGGGCAGCCGGCACACGTCCGACGGCAAGACGATCTGGGCCGAGATCGCCCTCCTCGAGGAGTGAGCCGCGACACCGGCCGCGCGGGTATCGGATCGGCGCGGGCGGGGCACCAGTCGTCGTAGACGTGTGCCGGGACCCCGGCACGGCCGCGGCAGGCGGCGGACCGGCCAGGAGTGGGAGCGACATGGCGAAGACGTCACCGCGCGTGCACCGGGCGGGCCTCCTCACGGGCGTGGTCGCTGTCCTGGGTCTGCTGACCGGCTGCGGCGGCGGGAGCGACGACGGTGACGTGAGCGCCGCGAGCACGCCACCGGCGTCGGCCCCTGCGAGCACGAGTGCGTCCGCGTCCGCCGACGGCGGTGGCGGTGACCCGACCGAGTCGGGGACCGCCACGAGCGGCACGCCCTCGGTTACCGGGTCAGCCTCCGCCTCCCGCTGCCACACCTCGGAACTGCGCGCGTCCGTCGGCCGGAACAACCCGGGCGCCGGGCAGGAGAACTTCCCCCTGGTGCTGACCAACACCGCCCACCGGACCTGCACCCTGCGCGGCTACCCGGGCGCCGCCTTCCTCGACGCGTCGGGCGGACGGCTGGGGCCGGACCCGAAGCGGTCCGAGGGCACCCCGAGCACCGTCGCGCTCGCCCCGGGCGACAGCGCGTGGGCGGGGATGTCCTTCGCCAACCCCGAGGTCAGCGAGGCGCGCTCGGCCACGCCCGCGGCCGTGCTGGTGACCCCGCCGGACGAGCGGGACCCGCTGAAGGTGGCCTGGACGGGCGGTCCGGTACCCGTCGCGGGCAACGCGTCGACGGTCGTCCTGACGGTGTTCGACGCCGGCACCGGCTCCTGACACCCGCCGGACACGGCGGGACGCCTCGCTGAGTTCTTACCGCGGCCTGCTTTGATGGCCGGGGACCACCTGCTCGACGTACGAAGGACCAGCCCTGAACACCGCGCTCGCCGAAGCCCTGTCCGTGGCGCTCCTCGTCGCCGTCCTCGCCTGGGCCGTGGTGCGGCCCTTCGGCTGGCCCGAGGCCGTGGTGGCCGTGCCCGCCGCGGGGGTGGCCGTGGTGTCCGGGGTGATCTCCCTGGACCACGTCCGCGCGGAGGCCGAGCAGCTCGGACCGGTGATCGGCTTCCTCGCCGCCGTGCTGGTGCTGGCCCACTTCTGCGATGTCGAGGGGCTCTTCCAGGCGTGCGGCGCGTGGATGGCCCGCCGCGCGGCCGGTTCCCCGACCCGCCTGCTGACCTCGGTGTTCGTACTGGCCTCGGTGATCACCGCGGTCCTCAGCCTGGACGCCACGGTGGTGCTGCTGACGCCGGTGGTGTTCGCCACCGCCACCCGCATGGGGGTGCGGGCCCGCCCGCACGTCTACGCCTGCGCGCACCTGTCGAACTCGGCCTCGCTGCTGCTGCCCGTCTCCAACCTCACCAACCTGCTGGCGTTCGCGGCGAGCGGGCTGAGCTTCACCCGGTTCGCGGCCCTCATGGTGCTGCCCTGGCTGGTCGCGATCGGAGCGGAGTACGCGATCTTCCGGCGATTCTTCCGCCGGGACCTGACGGCGTCCGACCACTCCCCCGCCCCCGTCGACACACCCCCGCTGCCCCTGTTCGCGCTCGTCACCGTGGGCTGCACGCTCGCCGGCTTCGTGGTGGCGTCGGCGGTGGGCGTCGACCCGGCCTGGGCCGCGGCGGCCGGGGCGCTGGTGCTGGCCGGACGCGCCCTGGTGCGGCGGCGGGCCACACCGCTCACGGTGGTGCGGGCGGCGGCCCCGTCGTTCCTGGCGTTCGTGCTCGCGCTCGGGATCGTGGTGCGGGCGGTGGTCGACAACGGGCTCGCCGACGCGCTGCGGCACGTGCTGCCGGAGGGGACCGGCCTGGTCGCGCTGCTCGGCATCGCCGCGCTCGCCGCCGTACTGGCGAACCTGATCAACAACCTGCCCGCGGTACTGGTGCTGCTGCCGCTGACCGCGGCAGCCGGGCCGGGCGCGGTCCTCGCGGTGCTGCTCGGAGTGAACCTCGGCCCGAACCTGACCTATGCCGGGTCGCTGGCCACCCTGCTGTGGCGGCGCATCGTGCACGGGCACGGACACGGCGTCGACCTCAAGGAGTTCACCGGGCTGGGCCTGCTCGCGGTGCCGGCCTCCCTGCTCGCCGCCGTCCTCGCGCTGTGGGCGTCGCTCCAGGTCCTCGGGACCTGAGCGTCCTTGGACCTGAGCGTCCTCGGGACCTGAGCGGCCTCGGGACCTGAGCGGCCGTCTGCGGTCAGCGGCCTCCGCCGCCGTAGCCACCGCCGTACCCGTACCCGCCGCCGTATCCGCCGCCATAGCCGCCGCCGTACCCCGGTTGGCCGTTCGACGAGCAGAAGTACCCGTAGCAAGGAGCGCCGGTGGAGGCGGAGGCCGTCGGCGTCGGCGTCGAGGGCTGCGCGGACGGGGTCGCGGAGGGCTTCGGCGCGGCCTTCTTCACGGACTCGGGCGTGGGGGTGACGACCGGCGCCGACGAGGTGACGCCGTTCGCGTCCCAGTTGACCACCTTCATCTGGAGGTCGGTCTTGGACGTGTCGAACACCCAGTGCTGCTCGGTGCCGTCGTCGCGGTTCTTCACGACCAGCGCGCCGCCGCCGTCGGTGGCGGCCGGGGCCAGGGCCAGGTCCTGGTTCCAGCGCGGCACGAGCGTGCCCTGGAGCGTGAAGTCGTAGCGGATGCTCTTGGCGGCCGTCCTGCCGCCCGTGCACGGGGCGAGACGCACCGAGTAGCCGAGGTGCGAGTCCAGGCACAGGCCGGGGTCCGCGATGCTGCGCAGCAGTCCGTCGGTCTCGTACGACCACTGCTGGCCCGCCGCCGAGGTGCAGTCGGTGAGTTCGGCCTCGGCGCCGGTGACGGCCTTCTTGCCGACGACGCCGACGCAGAGGCCCGAGGCGACGTTGTGCAGCCTGCCCTGGAGGTCGCCCTTCGCGGCCTCCGCGGCGCCGGCCCAGGTGGGTCTGCCGCTCGCGGTGCCCGCCTTGGCGCCGGTGGCGTCCGAGGGCTTGGTCCCGCCGCTCGGTGAGGAGCCGCCGGAGGGGGAGAGCGCCGACCACAGGACCAGGGGCAGCACGATCAGCGCGCTCACCGTCAGGGCCGCGGCGGCGACGTTGCGGCGGCGCGCGGCGGCGCGGCGGGCGGCCTTGTGGGCCGAGCGGCGGGAGCCGTGGCGCGGGCCGGAGGGGACGGTGGGGAACGCCTCGCCGGGGAAGGCGGGCCGTGCGGCTCCGGCCGCGTCCGCGAGGTCCTCGGGGCTGCCGGCCCTGGCCTCGACGTAGGCGCGGGCGCCCCAGCCGAGCACCGCCTCGGCGAGTGCGGTGCCGAGGTCGCCGTTGAACTGGTCGAGCTGGTCGGCGGTGTGACGGCAGTGCCTGCACCGGTCGAGGTGGGCGCGCAGGTCCTGGTCGAGGTCCACGCCGCCACGCCGGTAGGTGACGTCCAGCAGCCGCAGATAGTGCCGGCACTCCTGCTCGGGGGCCAGCTCACGGTGGACCTGGAGGCACTCGTCGCGCAGCCGCTCGCGGGCCCGGCGCAGTTCGACGGCCGCGTCCTCCTCGCCGAGGCCGAGCAGCGCGGCGGGCACGGAGAGCGGTTCGGACTCCACCTCGGTGTGCCACAGCACGCAGCGCGCCGACTGCGGCAGCCGCTGGAACGCCCCCGACAGCAGGCGCCGGCCGGCCGGCGGCAGCAGCCGGGCCGCCAGGCGGTCGCCGCCGCCCTCCGCCCGCAGCTCCTGGTGGAGTCCCTCGCGCCGGTGGTCGCCGTCCCATTCGGCGGCTATGCGGCGCACGGTGACCAGCAGTTGGGGCCGCCAGGCGGCCGTCGGCCCGTTGTGGCGCAGTGACTCGCCGAAGAGCCGGGTGAAGGCCGCGGTGGTGAGCATGCCGGCGGGGCGGGGGCCGTCGGTGCACAGCCGGGCGTAGGCGAAGGCCGCTTCCCAGTGCCGGTCGAGGAGTTCACCGACCGGTTGCAGCGCGGGCGTCGTCCCCGTCCACTTCTTGAGCTCCGCGCTCAGTTCCTCGTCCGTGGCGTCGGACGGGCGGGCGGGAGTCGGGGAATTCGACAGGCCTGCGTCATTCACAGCGGCATTCCTCCCGAGGGCATGCGACATAAAGTCCATACCAATGGGTATGCGGACCTGTCGAGGATGCGACGGGTCCTTGCGTACAGGATTCGGCATCTCGAACGCCCGCCTGGGGCGGCTCTTTTGAAGCGCGGGGGGCGAACGGGAGGAGCCTCGCGCGCACGGCGGAAAAGTACTGGCCCGTGCGCCGACAACGCACACCTTTACACAGGTCAGCGGGATGGAACAAGCGGTCCCCCGGTTTTGCGCAATGCGCGGGGACCGGAGATGTTCGACAAAGCGTCAATACGGCCCGGGAATCGAATGCCGTTGTATCGGGCCGGTAATCGGAAACGTTATCCAGGCGGGTTCGCGCCACCTCGGCCGAAACCATTGCACGGGCCCCGCACCGCAGGTCAGACCGGCTCACCGGGCCTCGCCCCAACCATTGGGCGGCGGCCCGGTGTCCGCGGTATGCCCGGTTCAGTGGCCGGCGACGGGACGCACGGTGTAGGGCCGCGCCAGCTCCTCGATCTCCTTTTCGCCGAGCCGCAGTTCGACGGCGGCCACCGCGTCCTCGATGTGCCCCGGCCGGCCCGCGCCGACGATCGGCGCCGCCACCGTGTCCTGGTGCAGCAGCCAGGCGAGGGCGACCTGGGCGCGCGGGACGCCCCGGTCCGCGGCGATACGGGTGACGGCCTCGACGACGGTCCGGTCCCCCTCCTGGTAGAGCCGGCTGCCGAAGTCGTCGCGCGCGCTGCGCTCGGTGACGGTGTCCCAGTCCCGGGTGAGGCGGCCGCGGGCGAGCGGGCTCCAGGGCAGCACGCCGACGCCCTGGTCCGCGCACAGCGGCAGCATCTCGCGCTCCTCCTCGCGGTAGAGGAGGTTGTAGTGGTTCTGCATGGACACGAACTTCGTCCAGCCGTGCCGCTCGGCGGTGTACTGCATCTTGGAGAACTGCCAGGCGTACATGGAACTCGCCCCGATGTAGCGCACCTTTCCCGCCTTCACCAGGTCGTGCAGCGCCTCCATCGTCTCCTCGACCGGGGTGTGCGGGTCGAAGCGGTGGATCTGGTAGAGGTCGACGTGGTCCGTGCCGAGGCGGCCGAGGCTGTGGTCGATCTCGGTCATGATCGCCTTGCGGGACAGGCCGCCGCCGTTGGGCCCGGGGCGCATCCGGCCGTGCACCTTCGTCGCGAGCACGATCTCGTCGCGGTCGGCGAAGTCGCGGAGCGCCTTGCCGACGATCTCCTCGCTGGTGCCGTCGGAGTAGACGTTCGCGGTGTCGAAGAAGGTGATGCCGGCCTCCAGCGCCTGCCGGATCAGCGGACGCGAGGCCTCCTCGTCGAGGGTCCACTCGTGCGTGCCGCGGTCGGGCAGGCCGTAGGACATGCAGCCCAGACAGATCCGCGACACGTCCAGGCCCGTCGAACCGAGCTTCACGTACTGCATCGTTGCTGCTCCTGCCTTCGGGGGGATGTGCCCGCGAGCCTACGGCGCGGCCGGGTGCGGGTCTCCCGCGTCCGGTCGGGCACACCTGCCCGCCCACGGCGTTTTCTCGCGCTCCCGGCGGCCGCCCGCCTCACCCGAGCAGATCCAGCGCCCGTGCCCAGCCGAAGTCCGGCCGCCCGCCGTCCGCCGCCGGCTCGCCCGAGTACGGCTCGCCGAACCGGACACCCATCCCGCGCAGCCGTATCAGGCTGTCCTGGTAGGCGGGATGGGCGGCCAGCGCGCCGGACACGCACGGCAGGACGGCGACGGGAACACCCAGTCCGTACGCCTCGCACAGGGTGGCCACGGCGAGGGTGTCTGCCAGGCCGGCCGCCCACTTGTTGACCGTGTTGAAGGTCGCCGGGGCGGCCACGACGGCGTCCGGGGGCGGGAAGGGGCGCGGATCGCCGGGCGTGCGCCACGCGGAGCGGACGGGCCGGCCGGTCCGCTCCTGGACGGCGGCGACATCGAGGAACCCGCCGGCCAGGGCGACGGGCGTCGCGAACACGCCGACGTCCCAGCCGTCCTGGTGGGCCGCGGTGATCAGCTCGCCGACGTCCGCGGCGATGCCCGCGGCGCAGACGACGACGTAGAGGAAGGGCTTCGCGTCCGGAGTGCTCACGCGGGAACCCTATGCGCGGCCGGACCGGCCCAGGAGCTGTCCGGCCGGTCGCGGCGCAGACGCCAGGTGGGGCAGGCCCCGCCGCCTTCCTCCACCCTGGTCGGCCTGACAGCTCCAAGTGCCGTGACCGGAAAGGTTCACCGTCTCGCGACGCCCGGCACGGCACTCCCCCAGCCTTCGGCCGGGGGTACCCCCACGCCGCGTTGTCGCATCACCCGGGTACATCCAGTACGCGGGCGATGCTCCGCCTCGCGACGCACCGCACCGGACGCCGCGAGCTTCCCGGCAAACCTTTCCGGTCACGGCACTAGCCGGACACGGTGATGGCCCTGACCGGGCAGGCTCTGGCGGCCTCCCGCAGCATCGGGTCGCGGGGCGGGTCCTGGCCGCCGGGCAGCAGGGCGCTGAGGCCGTCGTCGTCCTGGGTGAAGACGCCCGGGGCGGTCAGCGCGCACTGGCCGGCGCCGATGCAGGCGTCCCTGTCGATGTCGATGTGCACGGCCGGGGCCTCCTACCAGGTCACGGGGAGCTCCAGCATCCCCTGGATGGTGTCGCCGGGCTTGAAGGGGATCTCCTGCGCCGGGGCGGCCAGGCGCAGCGCGGGCAGCCGGGTGAGGAGGGTGCGCAGGGCGATCTCCAGTTCGGCTCGGGCCAGGTTCTGGCCCAGGCACTGGTGGATGCCGAAGCCGAACGCGACGTGATGGCGGGCCGGCCGGTGCCAGTCGAGGGAGTCCGGGTCGGGGTAGGCGTCCTCGTCGCGGTTGATCACCGAGGTGGCGAAGACCACGGCGTCCCCTGCGCGGATCGTCGCGCCGCCCGCCTCGATGTCCTCGGTGGCCGTCCGCAGCAGCCCGTCGGCGATCGACAGCATCCGCATCAGCTCCTCGACCGCGGCGGGCAGCAGCGCGGGGTCGGCCCGCAGTTCGCCGAGCCGTTCGGGGTGCCGCAGCAGGGTGTAGGTGCCGAGGGAGATCATGTTGGCGGTCGTCTCGTGTCCGGCGACCAGCAGGATGGTCGCCAGCGAGACGACCTCGGCGCGCTCCAGCGTGCCCTTCCGCAGCCGCTGGTGGACGAGTTCGTCCAGCAGGCCGTCGCCCGGCTCCGGCTGCTTCTGCTTGTGGTCGATCAGCTCCTCGAAGTAGGCGGTCAGCCGGTCCCGCGCGTCCAGGGTGTCGGCGCCCGTCGGGCCGCGAAGGAGCCGGCGGGTCTCCCCCTCGAAGAACGCGTGGTCGGCGTAGGGCACACCGAGCAGCGCGCAGATCACCATCGACGGCACGGGCAGCGCGAAGGCCGGCACGAGGTCGGCGGGCGGCCCCTGCGCGATCATCGCGTCGAGCCGCTCGTCCACGATGCGCTGGATCTCCGGACGCATCGCGGTTGCCTTCTTGAGGGTGAAGGCCGGGATCATCATCCGGCGCTGGTCGCGGTGCACGGGATCGTCCACGCCGAGCAGGGCGACCTTCCGGTTGCGGGCGGCGGCGAAGCGCTCGGTGGTCGCCGGGAAGCCGGGGCGGGTGCGGTCGGTGGACAGCCGCTGGTCGGCCAGCAGGGCGCGGGCGACGGCGTGTCCGCTGACCAGCCAGGCCGGACGGCCGTCGTAGAGCGCGATCCGGGTCAGCGGGCGGTCGGTGCGCAGCGGGTCGTAGGCGGCCGGCGGGTGGTAGGGACAGGTCCGGTCCTGGGGGTAGGCGACGGGTTCCGTTTCCGTCATGGCAGACCTCGCAGACGAAGGGTGCGTCGTGCAGATCCTCATTAGATGCCCGGGGCATCTATGAGGGGACGCGATGTTCGGCCAGATCGGTGGCGCGGGCGATCTGGCCGGGGGTCGCCGCTTCCGCGGAAATACGGTTGTGACGGCACGGCTTTCGGCAGCAGGATCTGGCCATGTCCACGAACCCCGCCCCGCTGCTGCCGACCGCCGTCGTCACCGGTCCGGTGCGCGGCCGACAGCAGGCCGGCCGACCGCGAGGGCCGATGCCGCCGCGGTCATGACCGCCGCGCTCCTCGCGGGACTGCTCGCGGGCTACGGCATCGCCGTGCCGGTCGGCGCGGTCGCGACCTACCTCGTCTCCCTCACCGCCCGCACGTCCCTGCGCACCGGCGTCTGCGCCGCCCTCGGAGTGGCGACCGCCGACGGGCTGTACGCCCTGGTGGCGTGCGTCGGAGGGTCCGCCCTGGCCCCCGTGCTGCGGCCGTTCCTGGACCCGCTGCGCTGGGCGTCCGCCGCGGTGCTGCTCGCGCTGGCGACCCGGGGCGCGAGCACGGCCGTACGCCGGTATCGCCACCACCGCACGGCCACGCGGACCGATCCGCCGCCGCCGGGCCCGGCGCGGGCGTACGGCGGGCTGCTCGCCCTCACCCTGCTCAATCCCACGACGGTGGTCTACTTCGCGGCCCTGGTGCTCGGCACCCGCTCCGCCGGCTCGGAACGGCCGCTGGAGCAGGGCGTGTTCGTCCTCGCGGCCTTCGCGGCGTCCGCGAGCTGGCAGGTGAGCCTCGCCGGGAGCGGCGCCCTGCTCGGCCGGGCACTCACCGGACGCCGGGGACGGCTGGTCACGGCGCTGGTGTCGAGCGGAGTGATCGCGGCGCTGGCCGTACGGATGACGGTGGCGCCCTCGTGAGGCCGTGCGCCTGGCGGAATGCGGGCGCCCGGTTTCGGCCGCCCGGCGGGCGGTGGCCGAAGTGGCGGGTGTCGAACTGCGTCAGGGCGGTACGGATGAATCATGGACGTGCCGGTGTTGCCACCGGTGCGAGCCGACCGGAACACATGACGATGGGACGGATGCCATGCCTCTCGAGGGCGAGTACGAACCCAGTCCGACGCAGTGGGTGCGTGACCAGGTGGAGCTGTACGAGAGCTCCGGAGGCACCGAGGGAACGACCCTCATGGACACGGGCCTGCCGGTGATCGTGCTGACGACACTGGGCACCAAGAGCGGCAAGATCCGCAAGACGCCGCTGATGCGCGTGGAGCACGAGGGCCGGTACGCCGTCGTCGCCTCGCTGGGTGGGGCGCCCAAGCACCCCGTGTGGTACTTCAACATCAAGTCGAACCCGCTGGTCGAGCTCCAGGACGGCCCGGTGAAGCGGGACATGACGGCCCGTGAGGTCACCGGCGCGGAGAAGGACGAGTGGTGGGCGCGTGCCGTCGAGGCATACCCGACCTACGTCGACTACCAGAAGAACACCGACCGGGAGATCCCGGTCTTCGTGCTCGAACCGGTCGACGGGAGCTGACCGGGCGCCGGCCGGTCCGGGCGCCGTGCGACACGGGCCGGGACCGGTCCGGCGGAACGCCGGACCGGCCGGTGCGGCGCAAGGCGGAGGAGGGCGAGCAGCAGGCCCTGTTCGACGAGGAGGCGGCGCTGTACCGCGAGTAGGACGACGATCAGGGTCGCGGTGCAGCCG
>NZ_JBEXCW010000044.1:0-68786 GCF_040605435.1 Streptomyces sp. NPDC005574 | reverse complement strand
GCCGCGGTCGACCTGGTCCTTGAGGGAGTCGTCGCACAGCACCATGCCGCCGCGCGGGCCGCGCAGCGACTTGTGCTACGGAACTCGCTCGTCCACGCGATCCCGTCGGCTGTCACGGCGGCGTGTTCTACGGCGGCGACCATGTGGTGCAGGGGAGGTCACCGGCGCGCCCGGCGGAGAGGAAGTCCCGGGGTGTGAGCTGCCTGGTGGGCAGGTGCAGCAGCATGGCGTTCGCGCCGTCCGCCAGGTTGACGGCCGTGTTCTGGTAGCCCAGGACGTGGACGAGGCCGTGCACGCTGTGGTGTTGGCGCCCGCAGTACACGATCGTGCCGGAGAGCGCGGCCTCACCCGTCGAGATGCACATGGCGGCAAGGCAGCGCCCCTGTCCGACGAGCGCCGAGGGGCTCTGGCGTGTCGGCGAGGGAACGCGCATGGCCGTGCCCGTCACCTGGCCGCGGATTTCTCGCCCGCGTCCAGGCCGAGCACGGCCTGCATGTGTCGCAGCGCGCCATGAGCCCGCCGCAGTGATGGTCGCCCGCTGTTCAGGCGTCACACGGTCCACCTCTGCTACCCGGCCGCAGGGCGTTCCGCTGTCTCGCGGACTCGGGGAGGCATGGCGGAACCAGTCAGCCCCGGAAGGGGTCCGGTTCCGGCAGAGTGCGGCCCCGCGTGATCACGGCCGGCGGGAAAGGCGTCAGGCCAAGCTGACGCGACTTTCGGCAGGATGGGTGTCCTCGCTGTACGAGGCCCGTCGTGGCGCGTGGTCAGCCGGGGTTCAGAACTCGATACAGACCGGGCCCTCGTTGACGTTGATCACACCGTACTGCTCCACGAAGGAGTTGCAGGCGACGGTGCTCTGGCCTTCGCTGTCGTCGTCCGTGCTGCCGGCGGTCTGGGCGACGGCGTCCGCGGAGCCGAAGTCGATGCACACGGGGCCCTGGTTGACGTTGATCAGGCCCTCCTGACTGGTGAAGTCGTTGCACTGCGCGTCCAGCACCTGCTGGACCACGTCGTCTCCGGAGGCGTCGCCGGCCGAGGCCACGCCGGACCCGGCCAGAACCGCGGCGGCGGCCAGCGCGGTGGCCGCGACAGCCGTACGTATACCCATCATGGTCTTTCTCCAGACTGTGGGGGAGATGAACAGTGATCACTTCAGCAACGCCCGTGGGCAGCCGCACGTTGGGTTGCGCCATACGGGACTCCTCGGCCTCGCGGGTCCTGCTGCCGGAAGGTGCTGGACACCGTCGCACTGCTCGCCACCGCGCCGGCGCTCCGGCACCTTCGCGGCGAGGTCATGTTGCCAAGTCGGGTGTCCTTCGCGAGGGCCGTGACCTCGGCATCAGGGACACCTGTTTCTCGGTACGGCCCGTGGCGTCTCCGGCGTGGGCCCTGCACCCGTCCGGGTCAGCAGTGATGGCGACAAGCCCGGGGTCCGGCGAGGTTATGTGGTGCTCGACGTCTCCGTCGGACCCCCTCCCCTGATACAAGGAGCACTGCCATGTCAGATCGCAACACCCTCATCCGCAGCCTGCACGATGTGGGGCTGGCAGCCTGGTTCGGCGGCTCTCTCATGGGAGCGGTCGGTCTCAACGGCGCAGCGAAGGATCAGGGTGAGACGCCCCGAGGCAGGGCACGCATCGCCTCGTCGGGGTGGGGGAAGTGGACCCCGGTCAACGCCGCGGCCATCGGCGCGCACCTGTTCGGTGGCGGCGGACTGCTCGCGGTGAACGTTCACCGGGTCGCCGCCCAGAAGGGCGTCGGTGCCTCCACCA
This sequence comes from Streptomyces sp. NPDC005574, assembly GCF_040605435.1. Classification (NCBI taxonomy): domain Bacteria; kingdom Bacillati; phylum Actinomycetota; class Actinomycetes; order Kitasatosporales; family Streptomycetaceae; genus Streptomyces; species Streptomyces sp. NPDC005574. The sequence continues at coordinate 67,014 of NZ_JBEXCW010000044.1, read as the reverse complement.
CGGCCAAGACACTCGTCACCTCCGCGGCCCTGGCCGCCACGGCCTACGCGCGCGTCCTGGGCAAAAAGGTCGAGCTGGCTTCTTCCTCCGACCCCGAGGACACCGCAAAGGCGGTCGAGCACCCCGTCGACCTCGACAACGCCCGGCGTCAGCTGGTCTGGGTGCAGTGGGCGGTGCCGGCCCTGACCGGATGCCTGGTGGTGCTGAACGCCCTGCATGGTGAGCAGCAGCGTCCCGAGGAGCAACTGCCCGGAATGTGGGAGCGGGCTCGCTCCGCCGCGACCCCCTTCATCACGCAGCACTCGTGAGGAACCTCCTCGCGGGGGTGCGGACCAACCGACCACCTCGGATCGAGCCTGCCCGTCCCCCTCCTGTTGACCACCGCGGCATACCGCCCGTGACGCGGGCTCGGTGATCCCGGGTGGAGGCGGTGTCCGTGTTCGTGACCGAGCGCGTGGCGAAACCGGTCAGGATTCGAGAAGCCCCGGACACCGCCCAGCCCCTACCGTGATGGACATGGCAGCAACCACTTCCACCACAGCCCACACGGTCCTCGCGTCCGTCACCCTCGAGGTGGCCGACCCCGAGGCCGCCCGCCGCTTCTACGGCGCCTTCGGTGTGGACACGTACATTCGCCTGCGGGCGTCCGAGGCGCCCTCGACTGGGTTTCGCGGCTTCACCCTGGCGCTCACGGTGTCCGGGCCGGCCACCGTCGACGCCTTCGTCACCGCCGCCGTGGACGCCGGTGCCGCGGTGCTGAAGCCCGCCGCGAAGTCGCTGTGGGGGTACGGCGGTGTCGTCCAGGCCCCGGACGGGACGATCTGGAAGATCGCGACGTCGGCGAAGAAGGACACCGCCCCAGCCACCCGCGACATCGACGAGGTCGTCCTGCTGCTCGGGGTGGAGGACGTGAAGGCCACCAAGCAGTTCTACGTGGGCCGGGGCCTGACCGTGGGCAAGAGCTTCGGCGGCAAGTACGCCGAGTTCGCCCCCGGCCGGTTCAGCCCGGTCAAGCTGGCGCTGTACAAGCGCAGCGCGCTGGCCAAGGACCTCGGCGTCCCCGCTGACGGCACCGGCTCGCACCGCGTCGTCCTCGGCAGCACCGCCGACGCCTTCACCGACCCGGACGGCTTCGCCTGGGAGGCCGCGGCGCCGCCCGCCTCCACACCGTCCTGACCTCGATCTCGTAGTCCGCACCCCCTGACTCACCCTGAACGAGAGGAATCCAGCCATGCCGTCCACGAAGCCGCCCGCCGAGGACTCCGGCACGTCCGCCGAGAAGTACGACGGATTCACCGCCCAGGAGCGGGCGGCGATGAAGGAGCACGCCCGCGAGCAGAAGAGGACGGCGGCGCGGCGTGGCTCGTCCCGGGCGGAGAAGGAGGCGGCGGCGGAGCAGGACGTGCTCGCGAAGATCGCCGAAATGCCGGAGGCGGACCGGGTCCTCGCCGAGCGGATCCACGAGATCGTCAAGACCGCCGCTCCCGACCTCGCGCCCAAGCTCTGGTACGGGATGCCCGCCTACGCCCGGGACGGCAAGGTCGTCTGCCACTTCCAGAGCGCGGAGAAGTTCACGTCGCGCTACGCCACACTCGGCTTCAGCGACCAGGCGGCGCTCGACGAGGGTGCGATGTGGCCGATCGCCTACGCCCTGAAGGAGTTGACCGCGGCCGACGAACAGGTCATCAGCGCCCTCGTGAAGAAGGCAGTGGGCTGAGGCACGCCGGGGGCGGGGCCGGAGACGAAAGTGACCGAGCCGTGGAAGACGTTCATGCGCCCAGCCGGCAGGCTGTCGGACGTGGCGGCCGCGCTGCGCCGCGCGGGGCGGCACATGACGAGCACGATGGTGAGGACGGCGGTCGCCTCGGTCTTGAGGTCGAGGATGCGCAGTGGGGAAGCGCTCGGCTGGGCGCCCCAGCCGAGCGCTTCCCCCGGCCCCGCGGTCACGTGGGCGCCCTGGGATGAGGCAGTCCTCGGGCGTGTAGCCGGTGTCGCGGCCCGGTCCGGTTACCGTCTCGGTCCCGCGACGGCGTAGGCCGTGGTGCCGAGGACCGCGATGGCCAGGGCCGTCCAGGTGCCCGTCGCCGTGCCGGATGGCAGGAGCATCCAGCCGGCCACCCGCATCGGCGCACTCGTGGCGGGCGGGGCGAGGAACGTGAACGACAGCCAGGCGAACGGCACCGTCCACGCGTACTGGCGGCCCGAGATCACCGCGCCCAGGGCGACCAGCCCCATCAGGCCCGCGCTGTCCCGGACCACGAACGCGGAGGTGGTCATGTCCTTGCCCAGGGTCTGCACGGCCAGAAGTATCGCGGCGACGACCGCGGCGGCGAGCAGCACGTGCGCCGCCCTGCGGGGCACCCAGCGGATCGCGGCCGTACGGTCCAGGGCGGAGTCCTGTCCGGCGAGTCCGATCGAGGCAGACATCGCCCCGGCGGCGAGGACGAGCAGCGGCAGCCGCGGATCACCGGGCCCCCTGCCGCCGTCCCCGGCGAGGGCCCACATCGTCACCGCGCTGATGACCATCGCGGCGAGCGACGCGGGCACCTGCCGTGAGCGCGCGTACAGCGTCAGCCATCTCATCGGGAGCCACCGCCGTTGAGCGCCTGGAGCGCGTCTCCCTTGCAGGAGAACGCGGCGGCGCGCATCGCGTTGACGCGTGCGAGCTGCTCGGCCCGCGGCAGCGCCATGAGTTGCTTCCATATCGGCCGTGCCTCTGCGTCGGCCTTGGGGCCCGGGCCCATCCCCGTCGTCCCGGGCAACGGGGTGAGGCTTCCGAGGACCCAGCTCAGTGCGACGGTCTGGGCGACGTCGTCTCCGGTGCCGCTGAAGCCGACGGGGACGCACCCCGGCACGATGCCCTTGGCGATCAGGGCCCAGGTGAGGCTCTGGCCTTTCGCGGCGGCGGCGATGAGGTCGTCGTCGAAGCGGAAGAGCACGGTCGTGCGGGACCACCGCGGCGTGGCGCCGTCGGGGAGCAGGGCGGTGTTCTCGTGGACCGAAACCGGTGCCTGGTCGCCCAGCGCGCCGTGCAGTAGTCGCAGCGCCCTTTTGCCGGGGCCGGCCAGGTCGGTGAGCCGGGCCTGCTGCGTTCTGGTCACGCACACCGGGCCGTCGCACACGAGCTCGGCGGCGGCCTTGTCGAGGACGTAGATGCGGTGCGGGTCCGTGGGGAGGACCAGCAGGGCGATCAGCGCGCCGGCCAGCAGGGGAGTGAGGGCGATCAACCGGCCGCGCCCGGTCGCGGCGACCAGCAGCGCGAAGCCGGTCACGGCCATGCCGAGCAGCCAGATCGTCTGCCCGACGTGCACGGCGGGGGAGAGCGTGACGAGGACGTTCCGCACCTCCTGCACCGTCGGTGACAGCAGGGAGATCTGGTTCGGCTCCGTGGTCGTGACTCCGGTCGCCGTGGTCGTCTCCGTCTGTCCCAACGACATGTACATGAAAGCCGTGAAGACGAAGGCGGTCATGGCCAGCCCGGGCGGGGTGAGCGCGGAGGGCAGGGCCCGTCCCGCTCCCATGCCCAGGACGCCGCCCGCGACGAGGAAGAGCGCCCCCACCAGGGAGATCGGCAGCCACCCGAGGTGCGTGTAGTCGGTGTTGCCGAGCACCTGCACCGCGCCCACGAGGACGAGGAGTGCGAAGGCCGAGCTCAGCGTGATCGCCGTCGTGCCCGTCAGGGTGGCCGCGCGGTGCCAGGCGGGTCTCGGGGTGCTCGTCAGCAGCTCCGACATCCTGGAGCGGTGGTCGCGCAGACCCTGCAGCGCTCCGAGCCCCACGACCAGTGGCCACAGGTAGAACAGCAGGCTGCGGGTCCACATCGCCAGGGACGTCCACTGGGCCGTCCACGCCGTGGTGTCCCTCCACCATGCGGCGTCCACCGCGTACAGGAACGCCAGAGCCGTCGTCAGGACCACGGCGCCGGCCCACGGGGCGACGGAGCGCTTGAGCTCGATGCGCAGGACGCGGAGGTTCACCAGGCGCCCCTGTCCTGGCCGCGGTTCTGCAGCAGCGCCGAATAGCCGCGCTCCAGCGGGCTGTCGCCCACGTCGTCCGGGCCGCCCAGCGCGGCCAGTTCGTCGGGGGCGCCCTGGAAGACCAGTCGGCCCTCGGTGAGGAGCACCACGTGGGTGCAGGCGGCGGCGACATCCTCCACCAGGTGGGTCGAGACGAGGACGCAGGTGTCCTGGCCCAACTCCTGCAGCAGCTCGCGGAAACGCAGCCGCTGCGCCGGGTCCAGGCCGACCGTCGGCTCGTCCAGCAGCAGGATCGCCGGGTCGTTGACGATGGCCTGCGCGATGCCGACGCGGCGCACCATTCCGCCCGACAGGGTCTTCATCTTCTCGTCGGCGCGGTCCGCCAGGCCGACCCGCTCAACGGCGCGCTGGACGGCCCCGGGGATGTCCGCCTTGGGCACCTCCTTCAACCACGCCATGTACTCGACGAACTCGCGTACCGTGAAGCGCTTGTAGTAGCCGAACTCCTGTGGCAGATAGCCGATGCGGCGACGCAGGGCACGGTAGCCGCCCGCGCCGCCGACGGACTCTCCGAGCAGCTCCAGAGTGCCTTCAGCGGGGCGCAGCACGGTGGCCAGCGCCCGGATCAGGGAGGTCTTGCCCGCCCCGTTGGGGCCGAGAAGTCCGTGCACGCCGGTGCCCAGCGACAGGTCGAGGCCGTCGACGGCCATGCGTTTCCGGCCGACCCTGACCTTCAGCCCGGTGGCCTGGATCTGCCAGGCGTAGGCGGTCGGTGCGATGTCGGCCGCGCTCACCGCGGTCATCATGTTGTCATCCTTTCTGGTGGTCATCCTTGGTCTCCCGGCCGGGAGTAGGCACTTCGGCGGGCGATGAGGACGCCGATACCGAAGGTGAGGATCAGCCCCCACACGGGCAGACCGCCGGTCCGCAGGGCGAAGGTCGTACGGCTGGTCGCCAGGGTCGGCGCCACGATGACGGCGGCCCACACGGTGGCCAGGGCGACGGCGGCACGGGTCACGCCGACGACACCGCCCAGCGCCAGCGTCGTCGCCGTGAAGGCCAGACAGGGCAGCAGCCATTGGGCCACCATCACTCCGGTCAGCCATCCGGCCAGCAGCAGCGCGGGGACGACCACCGCAAGCACGGACGCGGTACGCCGCAGCACGAGATACAACCCGGCCCTGGGCGCCGAGGCCGTCAGCTCGTACGCCGGGTCCAGGCCACGCGACCACGACGCCGCGACGCCGAGCACGGGCAGGACCGGCGCGAACAGCAGCACCAGCGAAACCCCGCCGGATCCGGTGCCGATCCGGTCCAGCAGCAACGCCAGCAACGTCACGCCCACGACCATGGACAGCCACGGCACCATCGTGGGCGTCATCCACCCCGACAGCCGCGCCGACCAGCGCCGTCCGCGCGGCATGGTGGCGGTGACCGTCAACCGCGGTTCGAGGGCCGACCACACGGTGTCGACCAGGGACGCCACGGCGGGCACCCCGGCAGCGACAGCGGCTGCCAGCCGGTCACGGCACAACGGACAGGCTTCCAGATGGGCCTCCAGGGCCCACACCTCGTCAGCGGCAAGGCCCCCGCCGCCGCGCACGTAACCCTCGATGAGCCGCACCGAGGCGTGTTCCGTACTCATGTCAGCGCCTTCCGCATCGCGGTCCGGGCCCGGCGGGCCCGGGTCTTCACCGTGCCCTCGGGCATGCCGAGCAGGACCGCGGTCTCCCGGACGGACAGTCCGTCGAGCACCAAGGCCTGCAACACCTGCCTGAGTTCGGGTGCCAGGCGCCGCAGCGCGTCCCCGACGTCACCGTCGACCGTCGCGGCGAGCGCCTCTTCCTCGGCGGCGGGCGCCGCGTCGGGCAGGGCGGCTGCCGGCGGCGGCTCGGCGTGGTGAGCCCTGCGCCGGAACGCGTCGACCAGGCGGCGCGCCGCGATCGTCCACAGCCAACCGGTGGCCGTCCCTCCGACCGCAGCCCCGGTGAAGGCACCCGCCGCACGCCACACCGCCAGGTAGGTCTCCTGCAACACCTCCGCGACGATCTGCTCGTCTCCACACCGGCGGCGCAGCCGCACCGCCAACCACGGCGACGTACGCCGGTACAACTCCTCGAACGCGGCACGGTCGCCTCGTGCCACCAGCCGGACGAGATGCTCCTCGTCGACCTCGTGCGGCGCTTCTCTGCCTGATCTCACACCTGCTAGACGCCCGAGCCGCGCCGTAGGATTTCGTCGCAGCGTGATCCCCGCCACATGGCACGCTACGGCCTACACGGCGTGCCGCGGCGACCGGGCGCAGACCTCCGAGCAGGTGGTCGGGTGCTCGGTGCCCCGGAAGAGGACTCGGAACCACGCGGCGTACCAGGGGATTTCACGAAGACGCTGCAAGCCGCTCAGGCAGTAAGCGGGCGCGAGGAACGGATCGAAGCCCCTGAGGCCGACGAGGCCGAGACCGCGGCCGGAGGTGCGCGGTGGACGCTCAGGTCCCGTAGGTCACGGCGGCAGCGAAACGCTGGGCGAGTGCTTCCACGGCCGCGCGCAGTTCCTGCCCGCCCTCGACGCGGAACGCGAGTGGCAGCCGCGCCAGCCACTCCTGGGCGTACATCGTCGTGTTCCTCGTACTGCCGACGAGCACGCACCCGTCGCCGGACGGTTCGAGTCGGCCCATGGGTGGCCGGATCCACGGCATCACCTCGGACATCGGGGCGTCGAACGCCACCCGGGTGGGGAACTCCCATCCCCTGCCCAGGTTCTCCTCCAGCGCGGCGACCGGGTCGAGGCCGTCGGGCATCTCGAAGCTGTGGGCGGTCCGCAGGACTGCGCGGACCCGGTCGATCCGGTAGGTGCGGGTCGCGTGCGCGCGGTGGGAGTGGCACAGGAGATACCAGCGGCCGTAGCGGACGACGACCGCCCAGGGGTCCACCTCGGCCTCCCACGCGGCGCCGGATGCGGTGCGGTACGTGATCAGCACGCGGCGTCGCAGCGCGCCGGCCGCGACGAGCGCGCTCGTGAGGGCGGGATCCGGACGGGTCGCGTCGGGGTCGGGCGCCGCCGACGCGTGCTCACGCAGGGCGGCCGCCTGCCGGCCGACGCCCTCGGGCAGTGCCCGGATGACCTTGCCCAGGGCGGCGCCGACAAGGTCGTCGGCACCGGGGTCGGCGGCTGCCGGCTGACCGTCGATGACCGCCATGACCAGGCCCAGCGCCTCGGGTTCCGTGAAGACGACCGGCGGCAGCCTGGTCCCGCGCCCCAGTCGGAACCCGCCGTAGGGGCCCCGGGTGGAGTGCACGGGGATGCCCGCCTCGCGGAGGATGCCGACGTACCGGCGGGCGGCCCGTTCGGTGACACCCAGGGACGTGGCGAGTTCGTCGGCCGTCACGGCTGTCGTGCGGGACTGGAGGATCTCGAGGGTGCGCAGGGCTCGCGCGGTGGGGCTGAGATCGGTCGGCACCCGAGCAGATTAGGTGCTCACACGGCAAACCGGAAGTGGATTGTCCGGAACCGGTCGTAGCGTGAGGGCACCGACCGCCTCACCGGCTTCACCAGGGAGAAGTGATCCATGGACATCCTGCTCATCGCCGGCCTGTGGCTCGACGGGTCCGCCTGGGACGACGTCGTGCCCGCCCTCAAGGAACTCGGCCACCGCCCCGTCACGCTCACCCTCCCCGGCCAGGGTGACGGAGACGCGTCCGCCACCCTGGAGGACCAGGTGGCGGCGGTGCTCGCCGCTGTGGACGCGGCGCCGGACAGGCCCATGGTGGTCGGGCACTCCGCCGCCTGCACCCTGGCCTGGCTGGCCGCCGACGCGCGGCCGGAGCGGGTCGCGAAGGTCGCCCTCGTCGGGGGGTTCCCGTCCGCCGACGGGCAGCCGTACGCCGACCTCTTCGAGACCAGGGACGGCGTGATGCCCTTTCCCGGCTGGGGCCCGTTCGAAGGAGCGGACAGCGTCGACCTCGACGGGCAGACGCGCGGCCGGATCGAGTCGGCGGCGATCCCCGTGCCCGAGGGGGTGGCCAAGGGCACGGTGCGGTTGAAGGACGAGCGGAGGTTCGACGTCCCGATGCTGCTCGTGTGCCCGGAGTTCACCTCCGCCCAGGCCCGGGATTGGATCGACGCCGGTGACGTGCCCGAAGTGGCCCGCGTCAGGCACCTCGACCTCGTCGACATCGACTCCGGGCACTGGCCGATGACCAGCGAGCCGGTGGAACTCGCCCGGCTGCTGGCCGCCGCGGCCGCCGATGCCTGAGCCCGCGCCCTACCAGGTCCGCCTTCTGGACGCCTCCACCTGGGACGCCTTCGCGGAACTGGTCGAGCGCAACAACGGTGTCTACGGCGGGTGTTGGTGCATCGGCTATCACCGGGAGTGCGGGCAGCAAGGGATCAGCCACCGGCAGGCCAAGGAGCGCCGGGTGCGGACCGGCCGCGCCCACGCCGCACTCGTCCTCGACCAGGACGGCACCGCACAGGGGTGGTGCCAGTACGGCAGCCCTGAGGAGCTCTCCCACATCAAGCACAGGCGCGCGTACGACAAGGACGCGCCGCCGCGGCCGGACTGGCGGATCACCTGCGTCTACGTCGACACGAAGCACCGCGGCCGGGGGATCGCGCGGGCGGCGCTGGAGGGCGCCCTCGACCAGATCGCCCAGGCCGGTGGCGGCCTCGTCGAAGCCGTCTCCGAGGTGACGGACGGACGTGAGGCGCAGGGCCGCTTCCTGTTCAGTGCGACCGTGGAACTCTTCGAGGACTTCGGGTTCACGCGCGGTCGGCAGGTCGGCAAGCACGCGTGGATCGTGACCAGGGTGGTTGATCCGGTGTGGGTCGGCTAAGTCAGTCCGGCGGGTTCCGCGTGTCCGGTGCGGGGCATCCCGCGGCAGCTTCCCGCCGTACGCCCGCCCGTTTGCGCTCACGCGCCGTGATGAGTCGTGGAAAGCGCCCGCAACCGACCGCCTCCGCACCCGGTGATCTCCGGTCCCGCACCACCGGAAGATCCGCGGTCTCGGCGCCCCCTTCCGTTGCCGGGTGATGGACGGTGGCGGGCGCCGGGACCGAGAGTAGGGGGATGAGCGATCACTGCGCGGCGACGGGAACGGACGGCATGGCCGACGGGTACGGCGGTGACGGATTGGACGGCGCCGGCGTCACCGGGGACGGCGGCCGAGACGCGGAGACCCGTGAAGTGCGCCGGTTCTGGGGGCGGCTCGGGTTGCCCGGGCTCGTCGACGTCCACACACACTTCATGCCCGAGCAGGTCCTGCGGAAGGTCTGGAGCTACTTCGACGGGCTCGGGCCCCTGACGGGCGGCGTGGAGTGGCCGATCACCTACCGTGCGGACGAGGAGGAACGGCTCGCGGCCGTCCGGGACTTCGGGGTGCGGGCCTTCACCGCGATGCTCTACCCGCACAAGCCCGGAATGGCGCGCTGGCTCAACGAGTGGGCCGTCGACTTCGCCCGCCGCACCCCGGACTGTCTGCACACGGCGACCCTGTTCCCTGAACCGGGCGTCGACGCGTATGTGGGGGAGGCGCTCGATGCGGGGGCGCGTGTCTTCAAGTCGCATGTGCAGGTGGGCGCGTACGACCCCGGCGACCGGCTCCTGGATCCCGTGTGGGGGCTGCTCGCCGAGGCCGGGATCCCGGTGGTGATGCACTGCGGGTCCGGCCCCGCGCCGGGCAAGCACACCGGGCCGGGACCGGTCGCCGGGGTGCTCGCCCGGCATCCGCGGCTGCGACTCGTCGTCGCGCACCTCGGGATGCCCGAGTACGAGGACTTTCTGGACCTTGCCGAGCGGTACGGCGAGGTGCGGCTCGACACGACCATGGCGTTCACGGACTTCAGCGAGCGCCTCGCAGCGTTCCCGAAGGCGGCGTCGCCCCGGCTCGCCGCACTCCAGGACCGGGTCCTGCTCGGGACGGACTTCCCCAACATCCCCTACCCGTACGTCCATCAGCTCCACGCTCTGGAGAGGCTCGGTCTCGGCGACGACTGGCTGCGGGCGGTGTGCCACGACAACAGCGCCCGGTTGTTCGGCCTAACCGACTGACTCAAGGGCCGCCCCGGCCGCCCCTGCGGCGGCCGTCGAATACTTCCCCGCCGACCGTGAGCTCCGACGCCGACCGTATGACTGCTCCCCGTCTGTCTGCCGCTCCCGCCCGCTCTCGGCAGCCCAGGACGGCGCCTGCCGGCCAGCCTGGGAGTGGTGGAAGCGCGGCGGAAGCGGAAGGCTCGACACCGCGTGTCCGCCTTCGTGGGTGGGGCAACCGTGGAGCATGACTCCGCTTGAGGTGACCTTATCTGTGTTGGCCCAGGACAGCAGACCGGACGGGCCTCCGTGGCTCAAGTGGACGTTCTTGGGGGTGTGGATCGCTCTTGCCCCGTGGATCTTCTACAAGCTGCATCGACGCGGCTACTTCAAGAGGCGACGCTGACGCACGCACCCCGATGTCCGGGCGCCCCGGCTTTGTCGGCGCTGCCGTGATCGACGTATCTCTCCCGGCCGGTGGCCGAAGTGCGCGGCCAGGGTGCGCTGTTGTCCACGGCCCGAAGGCCGTAGCGACCGGGGTGGGGCGGCGCGGGCACGGTCCAGCCCGCGGGGGATCCGCAACCGCCCTCGGCCGGACCGGCAAAGTCAGCTGAGGAGAGCGGCACAGGCCCGGGCTGCCCGAGGTAGCCGGCGTGTCGATCCTGCGAGGGGAACCTGCACGGACGCGCTTCAAGAAGTGAAACGCGGGCCCTGTTCCACCGCGATGGACGGATCGATAGCCGCTCGATCGAGTCGAGATGGCCGAACAGCGCCCAGCGGAGACCTTCAACTCCTCGCGCCCTTCGTCAATTTGGAAGGGTTCTTTGCTTCATCTCTTGACGCCTCTGGTGCAGACCTTTAGGTTCACCGATCACCACGACGCCATGAATGCAGTTGTTGTTCATGGATGTGAACGCCAGCACCCCCCACGTCAGCCGTCTGCGAAGGGCTGTGATCCCCCCAGATGATCCGTCCATCCCTCGCGCGCTCCACCGCGCTCCGACTCACCCTCTCCACCGTCGCGCTCACCCTCTCCGTCGGCGCCCTGAGTACCACCCCGGCGGCAGCGGCCACCGGCACGATCACGGGGCTCGGCGGCAAGTGTCTCGACGTCGCCTCCGCGAGCTCGGCGAACGGCACCGCCGTCCAGCTCTACGACTGCAACGGCACCGCCGCCCAGCAGTGGACGGTCGGCTCGGACGGCACCATCCGCGCGCTCGGCAAGTGCCTCGACGTCACCGGCAACTCCACCGCCAACGGCACGCGCCTCCAGCTGTGGGACTGCGGTGGCGGCGCGAACCAGAGGTGGACGGTCACCGCCGCCCGCGACCTCGTCAATCCGCAGTCCAACAAGTGCGCAGACGTCACCGGCAACACCTCGGCCAACGCGACTCCGGTCCAGATATGGAGCTGCACGGGCGCCGCCAACCAGAAGTGGACCGCGCCCGGCGGCGGAGGCACCGCCCCGAGCGCGCCGATGGCCGTCGCCCCGTACCTGTACAACGGCTGGGGCAGCCCGCCGAACCCGGCGACGGTGATGAACGCGACCGGCGTGAAGTGGTTCACCCTGGCCTTCGTGCTCAGCAACGGCTACTGCAATCCTCAGTGGGACGGCAGCCGCCCGCTGACCGGTGGTGTCGACCAGCAGACCGTCAACACCGTCCGCGCCAACGGCGGCGACATCATCCCGTCGTTCGGCGGCTACAGCGGCAACAAGCTGGAGAGCTCCTGCTCCAGCGCGGGCGAACTCGCCGCCGCCTACCAGAAGGTCGTCAACGCCTACGGGCTCAAGGCCATCGACATCGACATCGAGGCCGACGCCTACAGCAACGGAACCGTCCAGCAGCGCACCGTCGACGCCCTCAAGACCGTGAAGGCGAACAACCCCGGCCTGAAGGTGTACGTCACCATCGGCACCGGTACGAGCGGCCCCGACACCAGCCTCATCAACCGGGCCGCCAACTCCGGCCTGAGCGTCGACAGTTGGACCATCATGCCCTTCGACTTCGGCGGCGCCGGCCAGAACATGGGGACACTCACCACGCGGGCCGCCGAGGGCCTGAAGACCGCGCTCAAGAACGCCTACGGCTACAGCGACGACCAGGCGTACCGGGACATGGGCATCTCCTCGATGAACGGGATCACCGACGAGAACGAGACGGTGACGGTCGCCGACTTCCAGACGATCCTCGGTTACGCGCAGCAGCACCATCTGGCGCGACTGACCTTCTGGTCGGTCAACCGGGACCGCCCCTGCACGAGCGGGGTCGCCGACAGTTGCTCCGGCGTGGGCCAGTCGGACTGGGACTACACCCGCGTCCTCGCGAAGTACACCGGCTGAGCTCCGTCACACCCCCCACCAGCGCAGGAGTGCTCCCATGTCCCGTTCCACCCTGTCCAGAAACAGAAGAGCGTCCGGTCGGCACCGGACACCGAGACTGCTCACGGTGACCGCCCTCGTGGCGACTGCCCTGTCGGGCCTGTCCGTCGCGGCGCAGGGCGACGCGGTGGCCGCCACCGGCGCGGCCGCCCAGGCCGCGGCCCTGCCGACCGGCTGGGCCACCGTCGTCAACGCGGGCAGCGGCAAGTGCGTCGACGCCCGCGCCGCCGGCACGACCGACGGAACGGCCGTCCAGCAGTACGCGTGCAACAGCAGCCAGGCGCAGCAGTGGCGCCTCACGGCCACCTCGGGCGGCTACTACCGGGTCGACAACCGCGCCGACGCGACCAAGGCCTGGGACGTCACCGGTGTCTCGGCCGCGGACGCCGCCCCGGTGCAGCTGTGGACGTACGGCGGCGGCGCCAACCAGCAGTGGCAGGCCGTGGCGGAGTCCGGAGGCACCTACCACTTCGTGAACCGCAACAGCGGCAAGTGCCTCGACGTGCCGAGCGCGTCGACGGCCGACAGCGTGCAGTTCCAGCAGTACACGTGCAACGGCTCGGCTGCGCAGTCCTTCTCCGTCAACCCCCTCGACGTCCAACTGCCGCCCGGCACACCGGACCTCGGCCCGAACGTCACCGTCTTCGACCCGTCGACGCCCGAGGCCACCGTCCAGAGCAGCCTCGACGCGGCGTTCCAGCAGCAGCAGACCAATCAGTTCGGCACCGCGCGCAAGGCCTTCCTCTTCAAGCCCGGCAGCTACGACGCCAACGCCAACGTCGGCTTCTACACCCAGGTGGCAGGCCTCGGGCTGTCCCCCGACGACGTCACGATCCGGGGCGCGGTGCACGCCGAGGCCGACTGGTTCCAGGGCAACGCGACCCAGAACTTCTGGCGTTCGGCGGAGAACCTGTCGGTGACCCCGACCTCGGGTTCCGACCGGTGGGCGGTGTCGCAGGCGGCGCCGTACCGGCGGATGCACCTGCGGGGCGACCTCGCCCTCGACGACGGCGGCTGGTCCAGCGGCGGCTACATGGCCGACACCAGGATCGACGGCCAGGTCAACTCCGGCTCGCAGCAGCAGTGGCTGTCGCGGAACACCGAGTGGTCCAACTGGACCGGCTCGAACTGGAACATGGTGTTCGTCGGCGCGAAGAACGCTCCCGCGAACAGCTTCCCCAGCCCGCCGTACACCACGGTGAACCAGACTCCCGTCTCCCGCGAGAAGCCGTTCCTGTACGTCGACTCCGCGGGCGCCTGGAAGGTGTTCGTGCCGGCCGTCCGCACCAACTCGACCGGTGTCTCGTGGGGTTCGGGGACGCCGGCCGGGACGTCACTGCCGCTCTCGGACTTCTTCGTCGTGAAGCCGGGCGCGACGGCCGCGCAGCTGAACGACGCGCTGGCGCAGGGCAAGAACCTGCTGGTGACGCCCGGCGTCTACCACCTCGACCAGACGCTCAAGGTCACCCGGCCCGACACCGTGGTGCTGGGTCTCGGCCTCGCCACCCTCATCCCCGACAACGGCATCACCGCCATGACGGTCGCCGACGTGGACGGCGTCCAGCTCGCCGGGCTGCTGATCGACGCGGGCACCACCAACTCCGCGCAGCTGCTGGAGATGGGGCCGAACGGTTCCTCAGCGGACCACGCCGCCGACCCCAGCTCGCTGCACGACGTGTTCTTCCGCATCGGCGGCGCCGGCGTGGGCAAGGCCACCACCAGCCTGACGATCAACAGCGACGACGTCATCGGCGACCACCTGTGGCTGTGGCGCGCGGACCACGGCAGCGGAGTCGGCTGGACCAGCAACACGGCGGACACCGGACTCGTGGTGAACGGCGACGACGTGACCATGTACGGCCTGTTCGTCGAGCACTACCAGAAGTACCAGACCGTCTGGAACGGCAACGGCGGACGCACGTACTTCTACCAGAACGAGATGCCGTACGACCCGCCCAACCAGGCCGCCTGGATGAACGGTTCGACGCAGGGCTACGCCGCCTACAAGGTCGCGCCGTCCGTGACGAGCCATCAGGTGTACGGCTTCGGCAGCTACTGCTACTTCAACGTCAACCCGTCCGTCGCCGCCGAGCACGCCATCGAGGCGCCGAACAACGCCAACGTGCGCTTCAAGGACATGGTGACGGTCTCGCTGGGCGGCACGGGCACCATCCGGCACGTGGTCAACGACCGGGGCGGGCCGTCCAACTCCTCGACCAACGTCGCCAACCTCGTCAGCTACCCCTGACCCGTCCGGGAAGGACCGTCCGATGCACATCAGCAGATCCGGCCCGGCACGCGGGATCCTCGGATTCCTCGTCCTGCTGGCGACCCTGCTCGGCCTGGCGTCACCGCCGGCCGCGCACGCGAACACCACGGCAGCTCCCTTCAAGGTGCTCGCCCTCTACAACGGCACCTGGGACGCGGCCCACATCAGCTTCGTCCACGAGGCCAACGACTGGTTCCCGAGGCAGGCCGCGGCGAACGGCTTCACCTACACGGCCAGCAACAACTGGGACCTGCTCAGCAACGGGGGCGTGAACGCCTACCAGGTCGTGCTGTTCCTCGACGACCTGCCGCAGACCGCCGCCCAACGCACCGGTTTCGAGCAGTACATGCGCGCTGGCGGCGCCTGGATGGGCTTCCACGTCTCCGCCTTCACCACCGACGCACAGAGCTGGCCGTGGTACCACGACCAGTTCCTCGGCACCGGCGACTTCCGTTCCAACACCTGGGGGCCGACCACGGCCGTCCTCAGGGTGGAGGACCGGACCCATCCCTCCACCCTGAACCTGCCGGCGACGTTCACCTCGTCGGTCAGCGAGTGGTACAGCTGGTCCAACGACCTGCGGCAGAACCCGGACATCCGGATCCTCGCCTCGATCGACCCCAGCAGCTTCCCGCTGGGCACGGACCCGAACCAGACCTGGTACAGCGGCTACTACCCGATCCTGTGGACCAACACGAAGTACAAGATGCTGTACGCGAACTTCGGCCACAACGCGATGGACTACGCGACGAACACCACCCTGTCGTCGACTTTCGCTAGCGCCACCCAGAACCGGTTCCTGCTGGACGGCCTGAAGTGGCTGGGCAGAGCGGGCGGGTCGGTGCCGCCGCCCGGTCCGATCTCCGAGACCACCTGGTACTCCCTGGCCAACGCGGGCAACGGCACCTGCGTGGACGCCCGGGCGGCCGCCACGGCCAACGGGACCGCGATCCAGCAGTACGCCTGCAACGGCACGCAGGCGCAGCAGTTCCAGTTCCGCTCGACGGACAGCGGCTACACGCGGATGACGATCCGTCCGAATCCGCAGCAGGTCGTCGACGTGACCGACCGGTCCACGGCCGACAACGCGGCGCTCCAGCTGTGGAGTTGGTCGGGCGGTCAGAACCAGCAGTGGCAGCCGGTGCAGGAGATCGGCGGGCGCTATCACTTCACCGCCCGGCACAGCGGCAAGTGCCTGACCTCGGCGGGTTCGGCGGCGAACAGCGTGCAGCTCACCCAGCGGGCCTGTGACGGCTCGGCGGCGCAGAGTTTCGCGCTCACCGCGCAACCCTGACCGGCCTCGGTCACATGTGCCCCCGCCGCGAACCTGCGTCGGGGGCACATGTGCGCCATGGGTCCGGCGCACGCCGGCCGGGCCAAGGTGCAGCCGAGCGGGATGGCGCTGACGCCGAATTCCGCGGTGCTGTCGTACATGACGGGCTGGCTGAACCCCAGTTGGTCGCCGTCCCCTGCTCGTGGCTGAGGGAGCCGTCGGAACGCGGGCCAGTGCTCAGGCGGTCGTTGCGAGCACGGACGGACACCGGGTTGTGGAGCGAGCGGCCGCCGCACCTGTGGCGACCGCTGCGACCCGCCGTCGAGATCCTTCTACCTCGTTCGCTTCTCTCATGTGCTCTCTTCGCTGAGGCGGTCGACCGCCCACGGCAGAAGCTCCTTGGCCACGGACAGGCTGAAGGGCCGCACCAGCGAACTGAGTTCGGCACAGGCGGCCGGACCGAGCGTGACATAGGGGAGGGCGGCCAGCCCGTCGGTGGTGTCCTCGATCTCCGCCCTGCGCCGCGCACCCTCCTCGGACAGAGCCAGGTGGGACACGTCATCGAGCCATCCACGCTCACGCAGACTCTGTACGGCCTGTCCCCACTGCTCCGGCGTCCATCCCCGCGATGTGCGCAGCACCTCCCCGTCGATGTCACCTCCGGCGGCGTGCGTGACCAGAGCCTCGATCCCGCTCAGTCCGGCAGCCAGCAGCGCCGCCACGTGCCCGTCGCCGCGGAACTCCCGCAGCAGGGTCTGCGCATGCCAGAGCACGAGGTGGGGTTCGCTCGGCCACGGCAGTGCGGCGTGCGCGGCGAACAGGGGGCGGCCTTGCGGATGGCGCATGGTCACCTCAGCTGCGGTACGAGCCAGTTCCGCCGCACGGGCCAACGCGGGTGAGGAGACGTCGGCGCCGAGGATGCGGCGGAGCGTGGCATCGATTCCGGTGAGCCGCGCTGCGGCGAACCGCTGCGGCGTGGCCGCTTCCCATGCCGCGGGTATGGCGCGGCGCACGAGTTCGGGACTGAAGTTGTAGAACGTGGCGATGACCAGATCAGCTGGGACCGCGCCGAGCGCGGCGGAGCGGGACGCGAAGTACCCCGTCCTGGCGTCCACGCCCAACTCCGCGTACAGGTCTGCGGCTTCGGGCGAGAAGTAGACAGCCCCGTGGTAGGGCTCGAGAGTTCTCCAGGTCGTGCGTGCGAGGGCCAGGCTGTCGCGGTCCATGTTCTGCGTCATGAGCGGCTCTCCGTCCTGCGGCGGATGAAACGTTGCTGTTCATGGAGCGCACGACGGTGCCTTGAGGGCGGGGCGCCCAGTCATGCCGTCCGGTCGGTATGTTATCGGAGGGCTGTTCCGGCGACTACTGCCCTGCGATCTGCCAGGAGTTGTCGTCGAGCTCGCTCTTGACCTGATCGCGAACTGCCGACGGCTCACCGGCGACCTCGCCTGCCCTGACTTCACCGCGGCCGGTCCGAATCGCCTGGGGTGCACCGGCGGCGTTCAAGGGCGCCGTGACCCATTGCGGTATGCGCAATGCGTGTCCTTCATCACGATTCGCCCATTTCTGGCACAGGTGCGCTTATAAGTGGATTGAAGGCTTGTGGCCGCTCCTCTGGCGATGAGCGCATGGAACCAAGGCAGTGACATGGGAGAAGCGTTTGTCCACGCTGTGTAAACGACGTACCGGGCTGGTGGCGGCGATCGGCGTACTCGGCGGAGTACTGTCAGTCACGGCCCTCGGCGGCACAAGCAACGCTGCCACCAGCAACGATCACGTCGGGGGTCACTCGACATCGCAGGCGCCGGCACAGCGGGCGGGTGCCCAGGATGCCTCCGACGCCCGCATAGTCATCACGCCTGGGCAGGGTGCCTACGGCGTCAAGGTCAACGCACCTGTGAGTGTGACCGTCAGCAACGGCAAGCTCACCAAGGTGACGATGACCGCCGTCGCGACCGGCGCCGAGATCCCGGGCGCCCTGTCCGCGGACGGCACCTCCTGGAAGCCGGACGGTCGGCTGGAGCGGGCCACCAAATATCAGATCGCCGCAGAGGCCGAGGACGCCAAGGGCCGCTCCGCCACCGGCAACGCCACGATCACCACGGTCTCTCCGGCCAACGACTTCATCGGGCACGTCTTCCCCGAAGACGGATCGATCGTCGGCGTGGGCATGCCGGTGACGGTCAACTTCGACGAGTCGATCAGTGACAAAGCCGCTGTGGAGTCGGAGATCCAGGTCAGCTCCAGCAGCGGCCAGCGGGCCGTCGGTCACTGGTTCGGCGGGCACCGCCTGGACTTTCGTCCCGAGCGTTACTGGAAGCCCGGCTCCATCGTGACCGTCACGCTCACCCGTCACGGCATCCAGAAGACGGTCACGTTCAAGATCGGCCGAAGCCAGATCAGCACCGTGGACGCGAAGACGAAGCAGCTGGCCGTCGTTCGGGACGGCAAGACGATCAAGACCGTGCCGATCTCGTCGGGCAGTCCCGAACACCCGACGTACAACGGCCACATGGTGATCTCCGAGAAGTACGGCCACATCCACATGAACGGTGCGAGCGTGGGCCTTACGGAGAAGGACGGCAAGCCCTCGTACGACATCAAGGCCGTGCCGCACGCCATGCGCCTGACCGACTCGGGCACGTTCATCCACGGCAACTACTGGGCTACCGACTCGATCTTCGGCAAGGTCAACACCAGTCACGGCTGCGTCGGTCTGAAGGATGCGAGGGGTGGCGGCGACAGCAGGCAGCCCGCCTCGTGGTTCTTCAACCACTCGATGATCGGTGACGTCGTCATCGTGAAGAACTCGAAGGACAAGACCATGCTGGCCCCGGGCAACGGCCTCAGCGACTGGAACATGTCGTGGAGCGAGTGGACCGCGGGTAGCCCCACGACCTGACAACGTGACTCTCCATGCGGCCGATCGGACGTTTTTTCGCCTGCGTTGACTGGATGCTCGAACAGCCCTCGGACCGGGGACCCAGCACGTGGGGCGCAGGGGACGACCACTGCGGCGACCAGGGCGAACACGGCGAGGCAGAAGCGGCGATGGGGGCCCAAGGCGGAAGGGTTCCTGCCTGGCGCTGTCACGCGGTCGGGCCTGCCGTGGACGGTCTGAGACAACGTCCGCCTTCAGTTGCCGAGTTGGTCAGGCGGTCGGTGCGAACGCCGTGATGGCGTCGACGAGGTCGGCCGGAGCTTCCAGCGGGATCAGGTGCCCCGTGTGGGGGATCACCACGAACTCGGCTCCGGAGAGGTAGGGCAGCAGGTTGTCGACGAGCACGTCCACGGGCTCGACGCGGTCGTTGCCTCCGGCGACGACGAGGGAGGGAACGCTGATCATGCGCGTGTGCTCGGAGACGTCCTCCGCGATGCCGCGCAGCGGCCACTCCGTGCGGGCGGCATCGGCGCCGGCACGCGAATCGGCCACGATCCGCGCCTTGATCGACGCGGGCAGTTCGGTCGCGGTCAGGACGTGGTCCCGGGCGCCGGCGACGGACTCCTCGGAGTCGTAGGCGTGGGACAGGGCTTCCCGGTACTCGGCAGTGACCGCCTCGGCGGGTGCCGCCGGGCCGGAGGCGACGAGGACGATCCCGCGGAGCCCGGCCGGCCGGGTCGCCGCGACGAGCTGCGCGACCTTGCCGCCCATGGAGTGTCCGACGAGGACGTAGTCGGTGACGTCCGATTCGGCGATCACGGCGAGTGTGTCTTCGGCCAGCTGGCGGAGGGTGTAGGGCCCTGGCATGTTGCTGGAGCGGTTCCACCCGCGGAAATCGACAGTGAGCAGGTCGCGACCCGCGAGGCGGTCGACGACGAGGTCCCAGGTGCTGGCGGAACCACCCCAGTAGTGCAGGAACACCAGGGTCGGTCCGGTCCCCTGCCTGTGGTCATAAGCGGGCAGTAGCGGTTGCTGCGTGGTGGTCATCGTGTCTCTCTCGGTCACTGCTACGAGGGGATGTGCCTGTGCGTTCATTGAATCCCGCCACCTGATCCCGGGCATCGGCGTGACCGGTCGCTCGATGGTGGAAAGTGGACACGTGACCGTGATCCGGCAGATGACCTACCGGCCCGTCGAGCGCCGGGCCGCCGCCGTCGAAACGATGACGTTCGACCGCCTCCGCGAGCGGAACGACGGCGGGACTCAGCGTGCTGACTTCCACGTCCTCGCCGTCGTCGATGCCGGGCGCGGATCCGTCACGGTGGACTTCCTCCGGCACCCGCTGCGGGAGCGGTCCGCGGTGTGGATCCCTCCGGCGGCGGTGCACAGGTGGGACGACATCGCCGGCGTGGCAGGGCACGTCGTGCTGTTCGTGCCGACCGCGCCGGTCACGCCCACCACCCGGGAACTCGTCGCGTCCCCGGACGTGGCCGCGCACTGGAGCATCCCCGAGGCCGACTGGCCGTTCGTCGACGCAGCGCGGAATCATCTCGTCCTCGAGGCATCCGCCCCACCGGGGGACCTCGCCACGGAGCTGCCCGGGATCCTGCTCTCCGCGCTGATCGGCCGGCTCCGGCCCCCGCACGGCGGAGCACGGTCGGCACATCCGGTCTTCCGACTGTTCCGGTCCAGCGTCGAGGCCCACTTCAGGCGACATCACGACGCCGGGTACTACGCCCGGACCCTGGGCTACGCGCCCCGCACCCTCTCGAGAGCGGTGCAGCAGGCCACCGGCCGCACCGCGAAGGCGTACATCGTCGACCGGATCGTCCTGGAAGCCAAACGACTCCTCGCCCACGACCGCCTCACGGCGGCGGCCTGCGCCGACACGCTCGGCTTCCCCGACGCGTCCAACTTCTCGGTCTTCTTCCGGAAGGCGACAGGCTTGCGCCCGGGCGCATGGCAGGCGACGGTGGCCATCGTGTGATGAGGACGCTCAACAAGCCCAGCAAGTGACGGAGTTGACCTGCACCGGACGCCGGATCACGACGAGCGGCGACTTGCTCTGTGGGCCCAGCCCCGGGCAGGAACCGCTGTTCACCATCCGGCGCGACTGGGCGCCCCGTGCGGGCTCGGCTGCGGAGCATTCCGTAGGCGTCCTTCTCGAGCAGGCGGTGTACGACCACCCCGAGCGCACCACCGAACCACCCCAGCGCGGTGCCGGTGAGGGCAAGGACGACGTAGGACCGCCGCCGGCCCAGCCTGCGGCTCCCGCTCAGCGAGCGGTCTGGCCGCCGCTCGTCTCCGTGGGCGGGCCCACGGTGGGCATTCCGAGGTCGGCCGACTCCGACGCCGTACGGCAGAAGGACGTCCGGCGGCGGTGTCGTACGACGAGGATGCCGAGTCCGGCGGCCACGGCGAGGACCGCCAGGGCGGGCATCCACAGCGCTCCGAGCGCGGAGGTCACGCCGATGCCTCCCAGGACGGCCAGGAGGGGGCCCGCGCAGCACGCCGCACAGGCGGCGACCGCGGCCGCGCCGGCGCCGAGCGTTCCCCAGGCTCGGGTCGGACGGGAAGAGGAGGCGGTCACGCGAGGGCTCCGAAGAGATCGTCCAGCACGGCGGCGGACTCGGGTGCCCGCACCTCCAGCTGGAGAGCGGTCGGGGTCAGATGCAGGGTGAAATCGAAGAACGCGCAGCAGCCCAGTTCCGCTGCGGCGAGGGCCGCGAGCTCGCCGGCCAGTTCGGCGCCCGCGGGGAAGGTCAGGCGAACGCCGCCGTCGATCTCCTCGCGTCTGTCGGCCTTGCCGACCAGTTGCTGCCACCGCTCGGTGCGCTCGCCCAGCTCGGCCCCGCTGAGAGTGCAGGCGACCGGGGCGTCCCGCCACGGCTCGGTGTCCAGGGACGAGCGGGTCGGCGACAACGTGATCGGCACCGGCCCGGCCGCAGGCGCCGGGCCGGTCGTGGTGCAGCCGCAGTCAGGCCCGCACGCCCCTGCGGGCGCCGGGCCGGACAGATCGGTGTGGACGCCGGCCAGGTGAGCGGCGAACGCGCGCAGTTCGGCGATCCTGCCGTCGGTCCCCACGATCCGTTCCGCGACCAGTGGCAGCATCCGCTCCCGCACGGAGGCGCACACCCCTTCCTCGCGGACATCGAGGAGTTCGCGGATCTCTTCCAGGGCCAGGCCCAGAAGCTTGGCCGAGGAGATGAAGGCCAGACGTTCCACCGCATCCTCGCCGTACACCCGGTAGCCGGACGGCGTGCGGTCGGCGGGCAGTAGACCGACATCCTCGTAGAAGCGCAGCGTCGTGGCCGGAACGCCGGAGCGCTCGGCCAGCTGTGAGATGCGGTAGGTGGTCACATCACCGACGGTAAACCTTCGACCCGGCTCGAAGGTCAAGCCGGAACCCGTACTGACGAGCAGGCAAAAGGGGCTGGATGCCTTCGCCCGCCGGTGGCCTGAACCCGGTCGACAGCGGGGACGCCCGCGTGCAGACGCTTGCGAGCAAGTAGGACGCCACCGCGCACCCAGCGACTCTGTTGACCGAGTCTCGCGGAGATCTACCCGCTCAACCAGTCCGGTTCTCATCCTCGCGAGCGCGTCGGATGCGCCACACACCCCAAACCGCGCCAAGGGCCCCGCCCACGAGAGCCGCCACGATTCCCCCCGCGTCGCTGCGCGTGAGCCCCGTGACGAGCAGGCCGGCCAAGAGGGCTCCGACCAGCAGGTACATGACGACGATGAAGGCTGCGGCAACGTGCCGGTCCCGCAGCGGCGGAAGGCCACCGCTCACGCTTTCGCTCCCGTAGCGACGTCTGCACGGAGCGCCGCGTCGGTCATGAGCCGGTAGCGGCACAACTCGCAAGGGCCTTCATGTGGGTGAAGTGCAAGGAGCGACGGCAGTGGCATGAGGACCTCGGTTCGCTCGGTCGGTTCGTCTTTCTGTCGTGTGTCCGTGAACGGTTGCGATAAGCCAGCGTGACGAGAGTGCACGGCACGGATGTTGATCCGCTGCCCGACGGTGTTGCCGGCCACCTGGGTCGAGCTCTTCATCGAGCGCGAGAAGATCGCTCTACCTCTACGAACTCTGACCGGAGGTCTTTCCCCAGTTGTCTCCATCCTGACAGGCGGGTCTCGTCGACGCGGTCAGAAAACTGGATGGTGGCCTCGGGGGAGGCGCCCGCTGAGCCGTGTCCTGACGTCAGCGCGCCTCGTAGGGTGGTCTGATGTTTGATCGTTTGGAGATCGTGGTGTTGCCGTCGGGCTCCCGGTTCGCTGCTCAGTTGCGGTTCTGGGTCAATGGCGAGGACGTGGTCGAAGAGGCAGTCGGTGAAGGTGGCCGCGGGCCGTACGCGGCTGATGTACTGCCGGCCGGCCGTCCCAGCCTGCTCCGGGCGACCGGCGAAGCGCGTCACCTGCAGTTGGGAGAGCCCGGATGCACCGGCGGTTGCTGCGGCTTCCTGACCGTGGTCGTGCAGCGGTCCGGGGAGATCGTGCAGTGGTCGGACTGGGAGGTTCCGTCGAAGAGGCACATCCCCGTGCCCTGTCCTCCGCCGGAGTTGCACTTCGAGGCGGGTCGGTACGACGCCGAAGTCGCTCGTGCTGAGGCGGACAGCTGGTGGCAGCCGCACCCGTAGCCCAGCACGGCGCGACCACGCCCGGCTGCGGGCTCCTATCGGCCCCGCGTCCTTCGCCAACGGGCACGCCACAGCAGGCGAGGTGTTGTCGAAAGCCGGGTTCTCGCTCAACTTCCGACTTCCGTGATGCGGTAGCCATCAGTCATTTCGTGGGGGATGGCGGATTCGTGCGATGAGGGTTTTCGGCTCGCGCGGCACGACCCGGTCGTGCCAGGGTCGGCCGCCCCCGACAACGGGTGCTGTTGGAGTGCCCGAAGCCTGTGCGGCCGAACCAGCGGGAGTAGAAGGCGGCTCACGGGGTGGCCGCACGCGTGACGCGCGAACGGCGTCCGGAGCAGGCCCCGTTGGATCCGGCATGGTCATTCGCGTCTGCCACGCCAGCAGGACGCGCTTGCGCAGGAGGTCGAGGCCCGCGCGGCCGGACATGCGGCGCTTGAGCATCTTGATCCGGTTGAGATGACCTTCAAACGGCGTCGGAGTTCCGAGCGAGGGTGAATCCTGCAATGGGGGCGGCGCGGCCGCCACATCAGCTCTGGCCCACGCGGACGCGATCTGTCCCGCTCGCACGGGGCGCCGGCCGCCCTGTCTCCGACTACACGTGATCGGGGATCGTCGCGCTCCCACTTGACGTCCTCCTGACCAGCGCATTCCAGCCTGAACGACGGTTCGCCGACCGGCCTGCGACCACGGCAAATCCTCCCATGGCCTGCACGCGGTCACGTCAGCCTCTGGGGCGGGGGCTGCTCGTAGACCGACCGTGTGACGTGCCCGGCCGAAGTAGGGCCGCCTTGCGCGGCGGCCTGTCCCATCCGAGGCGGAGGATGCTTTGGTCGGGGGGCCGGGTATGCGACGGCTCCCGTGTCTGTCCTGACGGGTCGGCCGATGCCCAGCCTTCCTCCTGCGCGTCGCCCGGTCCTTGAGGGCGTCCGTTCGAACGCAGAAGGAGAGAGCGTGGTGGCAGGCAACGTCAACGAAAGCCGCGGGATGGTGTCCGCGCAGCTTCTCAGGGGTCAGAAGGCGCTGGTGACCGGCGCCAACTCGGGCATCGGCCTGGCCACCGCCATCGCCCTGGGCCGGGCCGGAGCGGACGTCGTGGTGAACTACGTCGTCGGCGCCGAGGATGCTGAGAACGTCGTCAAGGAGATCGAGGGTCTCGGGGTCCGCGCCTACGCCCACGAGGCCGACGTGTCCGACGAGGCCCAGGTGACCGCCATGGTCGCGCGCATGGTCGAGGAGTTCGGCACCATCGACATCATGGTGGCCAACGCGGGCCTCCAGCGGGACGCGGCCCTGACGGAGATGACGCTCGCCCAGTGGCAGAAGGTCATCGACGTGAACCTGACCGGCCAGTTCCTGTGCGCGCGGGAGGCCGCCAAGGAATTCATGCGACGCGGCGTGGTGCAGGAGGTCTCCCGCTCGGCGGGAAAGATCATCTGTATGAGCTCGGTCCACCAGATCATCCCGTGGTCGGGGCACGTGAACTACGCCTCGTCCAAGGGCGGTGTGAGCATGTTGATGCAGACCCTCGCCCAGGAGCTGGCCCCCAAGCGGATCAGGGTCAACGCCGTGGCGCCCGGCGCCATCCGCACGCCGATCAACCGCGATGCCTGGTCCACTCCCGAGGCCGAGGCTGATCTCCTGCGTCTGATCCCGTACCGCCGCGTGGGCGACCCGGACGACATCGCCAACGCCGTGGTCGCCATGGCGTCCGACCTGCTCGACTACGTCGTCGGCACCACCCTCTACGTCGACGGCGGAATGACGCTCTTTCCCGGCTTCGCGACCGGAGGCTGATGTCCGATGCAGGATCACGTCACGCCCCGCCGGGTGGTGATCCTCGGTGGAGGGTTCGCGGGGCTGTTCGCCGCCCGTGCCCTGAGGAGGTCACCGGTCGCGGTGACCGTGGTCGACCGCCGCGCCCACCACCTCTTCCAGCCGCTGCTCTATCAGTGCGCCTCCGGAATCCTGTCCGAGGGGCGATCGCGCAGCCGCTCCGCGGGGTCCTGCGCCGTCACCACGACGTGAGCTGCGTGCTCGCCGAGGCCACCGACGTGGACGCCGTCGCCCGGCTGGTCCACGCCCGGCGGCCCGGAGGGGGAGTCGTCCAGCTGCCCTACGACGATCTGATCGTCGCGGTGGGCATGCGCCAGTCCTACTTCGGGCATGACGAGTTCGCCGCGCACGCCCCCGGTATGAAGACCCTGGACGACGCGTTGGAGATCCGCCGACGGATCCACCGGGCGTTCGAGATGGCCGAAACGGCGGCGAACGACCGGGAACGGAAGCGGTGGCTCACTTTCGCGCTCGTCGACGGCGGGCCGACCGGTGTCGAACTCGCCGGACAGATCCGGGAGATCGCCGGGCACACGCTCGACCGGGAGTTCCGGAGGATCGACCCCGCCGAGGCCAGGGTGCTGCTCTTCGAGGGGTCCGACGCGGTGCTCGGCGCGTTCGGCCCCCCGCTGGCCCACCGTGCGGCGCGAACCCTGCGGGGGCTCGGTGTGGAGGTCCACCTGGGCACGATCGTCACCGACATCGACGCCCACGGCCTGACGGTAAGAGACCGCGACGGCAGGACGACCCGGTTCGGCGCACGCACCGTGCTGTGGACGGCCGGCGTCGAGGCCCCGCCGATCGCCGCCGCGCTGGCCCGGGCGACCGGTGCCGAGCAGGACCGGGCCGGACGTATCCTCGTCGAACCCGACCTCACCGTCCCCGTCCATCCGGAGATCCGCGTCACGGGCGACGTGATGAGCCTGAACAATCTGCCGGGCCTGGCCGAAGTCGCCATGCAGTCCGGTGCGTACGCCGGTCGGAGCGTACGCCGCGCCGTCGAGGGCAGGACGAAGGAACCGAAGCCCTTCACTTACGTGGATCTCGGCAGTGCCGCCTACATCGCCCGCGGCCGGGCCGTGGTCAAGGCCGGCCCGCTGCATCTGTCGGGCGTCACCGGCTGGCTGGCCTGGCTCTTCATTCACGTGGCCTTCCTGACCGGCTTCCGCAGCAGGCTCGGAGCAGTGCTCAGCTGGTCCGTCGTCTTCGCCACCGGCTCGCGCCGCGAACGCGCCTTCACCATGCCCGACAGCGAAGTGTCGGCGGCCCGGGCGTCCGGGCCGAAGGCGCCTCCGCCTCCCTGACAACGCCCCGGCCGACGCTCTTCGGGGTCCCTCCGCATCCTGTCCTCCCTCAGTCCCACCACCTCCGCACGGCAGACCATCGAGGCGTACATGCTCAGCACCGCCGCCGTTCTGGCGAACAGCTCCCCGGCCCAACTCCTGCCGGCGCGGGAGCTGATGGCCTTCACCCTGGCCATGCACATTCTGCTGGTCCCGTTCGGCGTGGCACTGCCCTTCATCACGTTGCTCATGCACCACCGGGCACTCCGCCGGGACGACCCCGTCGCCCTCACACTCGCTCGGCGCTGGTCGGCGGTGATGGCCGTCCAGTTCGCCATCGGCGTCATCACCGGCACCGTGCTGTCCTTCGAGTTCGGTCTGCTGTGGCCCGGCATGATGGGCCGCTGGGGAGACGTCTTCGGCCTCGGCTTCAGCGTCGAGGCATGGGCGTTCTTCCTGGAGGCCGTCCTGATCGCCATCTACCTCTACGGCTGGCGCCGGCTCAAGCCCTGGACACACTTCTGGCTCGCCGTACCGCTGCCGCTGACCGCCCTGCTGGGGGCGTTCGGCATCGTCGCGGCCAACTCCTGGATGAACACCCCGCAGGGCTTCCGCCTGAACGCCCAGGGCAAGCCCGTCGACGTCGATGTGCGGCAGGCGATCTTCACGCCGATGTTCGGCCCGGAGTACTGGCACTTCGTGGTCGCGATGCTCCTGACCGCCGGATACGTGGTCGCGGGTGTGTACGCCGTCGGCTGGCTGCGCGGGCGCCGTGACCGCTACCACCGGCTCGGCTTCACCGTGCCGTTCACGGTTGCCGCGATCCTCACTCCGGTCCAGTTCATGCTCGGCGACTCCACCGCTCGCGCCGTCTTCCACAAGCAGCCGATCAAGTTCGCCGCCACGGAGATCGTCTGGAAGACCGACACGCACGTACCGGAGTACATGTTCGGGCGCCTGCATCCCGACGGGACGATCTCCGGCGGCCTCAAGATCCCCCAGCTGGACTCGATTCTCGCCGGATTCCGCCCGGACACGAAGGTGACGGGCCTGTCGTCGGTCGCGGCCGGCGACCGCCCGACGGCGACTCAGGCCACCATCGTCCACTGGGCGTTCGACACCATGGTCACCATCGGCAGTGTGCTGATCCTGCTCGCGCTCTGGTACGCCTGGTCATGGTGGCGGCATCGGGACAACCCCGGCAGCCGCTGGTTCTACCGCTGCGCCGCGCTCGCGGGAGTCGCATGCCTGGTCACCGTCGAATGCGGGTGGATCACCACGGAGGTCGGCCGTCAGCCGTGGATCGTCTACAACCACATGCGGGTCTCGGAGGCGGTGACCAGCACGCGCGCCGGATCGCTGTGGGCGATGCTCGGCATCGTCATGGTCGTGTACGTGACCGTTTTCGGCGCGTTCCTCGCGGTCGTCCTGAAGATGCGGACCCGCTGGCGCATCGCCGACGAGGGCTCGGCCGCCGCGCGCGCCGAACTGCCGCCGGAGACCGACACCCCCTACGGGCCCAGAAGCGAGCCCGATCCCACACCTTCCGGGGCCGCCCCCGGTGGCGGGTCCGGACACACCTCCGGCGGTGAGTCGTGATGGCCGACTTCATCGCATGGGTGCTGGTGGTCGCGATCGCCGCCTACGCCTGCGCCGGAGGCACCGACTACGGTGCGGGCTTCTGGGATCTCGTGGCCGGCGGCGCGGAACGGGGCAAGCGGCCCCGCTGGCTGATCGACCACGCCATGGCACCTGTCTGGGAGGCCAACAACGTCTGGTTGATCTTCGTCCTGGTGATCATGTGGACCGGCTTCCCGACGATGTTCCAGGCCGTCTTCTCCGCGATGTGGCTGCCGCTCGCCCTGGCCGCTGTCGGCCTGGTGCTCCGCGGCGCCGGGTTCGCCCTGCGCAAGCCGACCCGACGCCTGGCCCAACAACGGTTCTACGGCGCTGTGTTCGCCATCTCGTCGCTGCTCACGCCGTTCTTATTCGGGGCGGTGCTCGGCGGGATCGCCTCCGGTCGGGTCGAGGTCGGCACGACCGCCTCCGCGGACGCGTGGACCAATGGAACCTCTGTCCTCACGGGACTGCTGGCCGTTGCCGCCACCGCGTTCCTCGGGGCGGTCTTCCTCTGTTCCGACGCCCTGCGGTTCGGCGCCGACGACCTCGTCGACTACTTCCGAGCGCGGGCGATGGTCGCCTTCGCCGCGGTCGTCGTCCTGGCACTCATCGCTCGGCCCGTCACCCACGACGACGCCCGGTACGTCTGGGACGGCCTCACCGGCGGTCTGGGGCTGCTGCTGATCATTGTGGCAGCGGTGTGTGGTCTTGCCACGGTGCTGCTTCTGTGGCGCCGGTCGTACGGCTGGTCCCGCTACACCTCGGTGGCGAGCGTCGCCCTGGTCGTCGGCGCCTGGGGCTGCGCGCAGCGGCCGTACCTGCTGCCCACCTCGCTGACGGTGACCGAGGCGGCCGGGGCCGCCCACACCCTGCGCTGGCTGATGATCGTCACGGGCATCGCGATCGTGCTGGTCGGTCCGGCGCTGGTGCTGCTCTACCGGCTCGACACGATGGGTGAGCTGGAGGAGCTCAGCGACGCCGACACCGGGGCCGCCCGGGCGCCCGGCGACAATCTGTAGTGGCGCTCAGCCGGTTCACCGGGCGACGGAGCTTTCGTCAGCTCAGCCGGACGGCGATGTGGTCGCCCACCCGCAGGGCGTTGGCGATGGCGGTCGGTGACGGGTTCACCGCGCCGATGCTGGGGAAGAAGCCGGTGTCCACGACGTAGAGGTTGTCGAGGTCGTGCACCCTCGACAAGGACGACGCCATCCACCTGTCTCTCGACGAGAAGAACAACATCGCCTCTCCGCACAGCCAGAAGTCGACGGCATGGTGCGCCAGTACATCTACCTGGCCATCGCAGGTGTCATCGGGGCGGTGGGCATCCTCACCAACTCCCAGATTCTGATCGTCGGGGCGATGGTCGTGGGACCGGAGTACGGCGCCATCACCAGTGTCGCGCTGGGCATCGACCGCGGCAACGGCACCCGGGTCCGGCAGGGCCTGTTCGCCCTGACCGCGGGATTCCTGCCGGCGGTCCTGGTGACCCTCCTGTTCTCGTGGGCGATCCGGGGTCTCGACTTTCAGCCCAGGGCGTTCGAGCAGGGCTTCAGGCCGGTCTCCGCGCTGATCGACGCCCCCAACGTCTTCTCCGTCGTCGTCGCGGTGCTGGCCGGCATCGTCGGAATCATGTCGCTGACCCAGGCCAGGACGAGCGCGCTGCTCGGCGTCTTCATCTCGGTCACCACCATCCCGGCCGCCGCAGACATCGGCGTGTCCTGCGCGTTCTCCAGCTGGAGCGAGGCGCGCGGATCCCTGGTCCAACTGCTGCTCAACATCGTGCTGCTGATCCTGGTGGGCGTGCTGATGATCAGATTCCAACGGGCTGCCTGGCGGCGCATCGGCCGCAGCAGCAAGCGTTCGGGCAGCGGGTGACCGTCGACCGCCGCCCGCTCCATCGCGTGGCCCCTGCGGGCGAACCAGCCGGCGATCGCACCGACAGGAACGTGTTGCGCTTGACCGGGTCCACGAGGGGCCGCAGGCTCCGATGGGAGGGTCTGCGGCGCAGGCCATCTCTACATCGGCGTCCGAGGACGCCGGCCGGGCGGACCGAGGAGGCCACGCGTGCAGGAGAGCCGGACCGGACGGCAACTGACCCTGCGCCATGGCACGCACAGTGCCGTCATCGTCGAGCTGGGCGCGGCCCTGCGGTCGTACGCGGTCGGTGGACGCACCGTGGTCGACGGATTCGGCGAACAGGACCGGATCACCGGCGGGCGCGGCCAGATCCTGGTGCCGTGGCCCAACCGGATCCGCGACGGCCGCTACCCCTGGGACGGGCAGGACCTGCAGCTGCCGCTCAGTGAGCCGGATGGCGCCAACGCCATCCACGGGCTCCTGCGGTGGGTGGCGTGGCGGGTCGTGGAGGCGAGCGACAGCCGCGCCGTCCTGGAGGTTCCCCTGTGGCCGCAGCCGGGCTACCCCTTCCACCTCCGGGTCCGCGCCGAGTACGCCCTGGGCGAGCGCGGGCTCGAAGTCGCCGTCACCGCGCGCAACCTCGACGCCGGCGCCGCGCCCTACGGCTTCGGCCAGCATCCCTACGTCACCGCGGGCACCGCCGTCGTCGACCAGGCGGTGCTGACCGTCCCGGCAAGGACATGGCTGCGTACCGACGAGCGCGGCCTGCCGGTGGCCGCCGAACCGGTCGCCGGTACCGAGTACGACCTGCGCAGGCCCGGAGCTGTCGGCACGCTCCGGCTGGACACTCCGTTCGGCGACCTCGACCGGGACGCGGACGGCCGTGCCGTGGTGCGCCTGGCCCACCCGTCGGGGGCGTTCGGTACGGACGTGTGGCTCGGCGAGGGCGCCGACTACGTGCAGCTCTACACCGGTGACACCCTCCCGCCGGGGGAGCGCCGTCGCGCGGTCGCCGTCGAGCCGATGACCTGCCCGCCGGACGCCTTCCGCAGTGGGATGGGGCTCGTCAGCCTCGGCCCCGGCGAGCAGCACACAGTTCGCTGGGGGATCACGCCGTGGGGAGAATGACGGCGCTGTCACGGTCCCCGACCTGATGTTCGTCGGGCCGAGAACCACCACGCGACGTGGACCTCCTGGGGATTCGCCGCAGCCGCCGCCGTGATCGTGCGGGCCGGGATCACCACCGTCGCTCACCGGCCGTGCCGTCCCTTCGATCCGTGGCGCCCTGCGCCGGCCTGCTCCCGATGGAGGTCCGCGCGACATCCTCGCCGCGCTCGGCGCAGGTCTGACCCGGCCGGCCGCGCAGCCGGCCCACAAGGGCACCGACTCGTCCCACCACCACGCATCGAAGGGGTCACTTGTGACGACGAACCAGGTGCTCATCGGCGTGGGCCTGATCCTGGTCCTGGCCGTCGGATCGCAGATCCTGGCCGGCCGCCTGCGCGTCCCCGCCCTCATCGTGCTGCTGCCGGTCGGCTTCACCGCCGGCGCTCTGATCGACGACGTCGACCCCGAGCAACTGCTGGGGGCGGCGTTCTCACCGCTGGTGTCGCTGGCCGTCGCCGTGATCCTCTACGACGCCGGCCTCGGGCTGGACCTGGCGAGGCTGAAGGGCCACACCCGCAGCGTCGTCGTCCGGCTGCTCTGGTTCGGCGTCCTGATCACCGGAGTGCTCGGCACGCTCCTCGCCGCGCCGCTGCTGGACATTTCCCCACGGGCGGCCCTCATGCTCGGCGCGATCCTCGTGGTCTCGGGTCCGACGGTCGTCGGACCGCTGCTCAGCTTCGTACGACCCAAGGACCGGCTCCAGCGCATCCTGATCTGGGAAGGCTCCCTCATCGATCCGGTCGGCGGCGTCCTGGGCGCACTGGTCTTCCACGCGGTCGTGGCGAGCTCGCGCCACCACATCGGCGGTGCCATGGAGCGCTTCACCGCCAGCATGGGCATCGGAGTGGCCGGGGGAGCGGCCGGGGCGGCTCTGCTGTGGGTGCTGTTCCGGGTACTGCGGCTCGGCGAGGTTCTCGGCACCACGGCGCAGCTTGCCGCGGTCATCGGTGTGGCGGCGTTCTGCGACGTCCTGCGCGACGACACGGGACTCATCGCCGCGGTGGTGATGGGCCTGGCCGTCGCCAACCTCCCCGGCATCGACGTACCCGCGCGTCGGCCCTTCTTCGAGACCCTGGTCAGTCTGATCCTCGGCGTGCTCTTCATCTCGATCTCGGCCACCGTCACCCCGCACTCGCTGCGCCATGTGTGGCTGCCAGCGCTCGGGCTCGCCGCCTTTCTGGTACTGGTCGTCAGGCCGCTGGTCGCGCTCGTGTCCACCGCCGGCACCGACCTGACACGCGGCGAGCGGGGCTTCATCGGCTGGATGGCCCCGCGCGGCATCGTCGCGGCCGCCACGGCTTCGACGTTCTCGGCCAGCCTGGTGGCGAAGGGGATCGGTGGTGCGTCGAAGATCCTTCCGGCCACGTTCGTGGTCATCGTCGCGACCGTGACGCTCTACGGCCTGACAGCCTCTCCCGTCGCCCGGCGTCTGGGCGTCGTGCGCCAGTCCCGCTCGCGGCCCCTGCTGGTCGGCGGCGACCCCTGGGTGGTTGACCTGGGCGTGGCCCTGAAGACGGCGGGGCTGGAAGTGTTGATGTGGGCAGGGGAAGAGGGACAGCGCGAACGGGTCCGGCAGGCCGGGATCGAACTCGCGCCCGGTGAGCTGCTGGGTGCCGCCACGGGTGAGGCCGCCGAGCTGGAGGGCATCACGGCGGTGTACTTCCTCACCGCCGAGGACGACTTCAACGCACTGGCGGCGGTGCTTCTGCGAGGCAGTGTGGAGGGCGCGGTCCACCGCCTCAACGCACCGGCCGACAGCCACGGTGCAGTGGCGCCGTTCATCGGCGGCGAGGTTCTGTTCGGCCCGGATCTGACCTGGCCGACGTTCGCGCACAGGTACGAGGCGGGGGCGGCCGTGCTCGGGCAGCCCGCCGGCAATGCCGTGCGGCCCGGCAGCGATCTGCTGTTCCTCGTGCGCCGGGACGGCCGCCTCGATCCGGCCACGGGAGGCAGCACACCACTGCCCCGGCCGGGGGACACGGTCGTCCTGCTGACCCCGGGCGGACGGGGTACCGAGAGTCCGCCGGAGTAGGCCGGCCGTCGGCTGCCCGCCGCCCCGCGCGTGTCGCTCTCGGCGGGGCCGGCGGGCGGTACCGGGGGCCGCGGCTCATCGGGTCCGACTCGCTGGTCAGAGGCACGTCTGCCGCTCCCGCGCAGGTCACCCGCATGGGCAGTCCCAGTGGCAGGTGGGCGTCCGCCGGTGCTTGCTGGATTCGGCCGCCCGGGAGTCCGCGCCAGACTGCATCGCCCCGCCGTCCGAACCGTGACGCGCCGGGCGTGCCCGTGCCCTCCGAGCGGGATGCCGACAGCACACCCCCCGTCGGAACACCCGCGCCGGCGGCGACGACGTCCGCGTCCCATCGACGCTTGTAAACGGGGTTCCTCAGAGTTGGCGCGTGAGCAAAGGTGCGCCTGCACCGGGTCGTCCGGTCGTCATCCCCTGATAGTGATGGGCAGGGGGAGAGAGGGATACAGACGGTGCGCCGACTTGGTGATGCAGGTGACGACCGGGCCTTTGTCACCGTCCGCCGAAGCGAAGAATTCAGGGGCGTTGGTTTCGGAGCCTGTGGTTCTCACTCCGGCTCGGGAGAGGCACTTCCGCACGTGCTCCCGTAGGGGTGGCGCCATGACCTGGATGTTGTTCTCGACGTACACGGGTTCCAGGTGAGCGATGGAAGCGACATTGCACTTCTGGACCTCGGCGTTGTAGACGTCAGGATCACCGGACGGCGTGATATCGACGGGCCGGCTGAGGCCGTCCACCGGACTCACCCCACGGGCTTCAGCCGTGTAGCCCGCCCGGTGAAGACAGGAGACAAACTGGCGGACCGCGCTCCGGTACTCGTTCGGAGTGACCACTGCGTCCCTGAGGGCGCGAACCACAGTGTCGCTGCGGGCCTCAGGGGTCACCTCCTCAGCGGCGGACGCGCATGCGGTGACGCATCCCGCCGTGATGAGCAGCACTGCAAGGAGTGGATGGCGCACGGGCTAACTTGTCGTCAGGTCGCAGTTGTCGCAGCCCCAGTGCAGTCCCAGAACCACGGTGCCCAGGTCGGTCGACGTGTAGGCGCTCTGGTTGTCTCCGTAGACGCGAGGCGTCCGGTAACCGGTACTCCACTGCAGAGCCGCACTGAGGCGTCCTTTGCAGTGACCGCTCACCTTCGTCGTCTGGGCCCAACCGCCCTCGTCACTCCACCGATTGCTGGCGACGTAATTCTTTCCGCACCCGCGCGACACGGTCCGGTTGTTGCCCAGAGCCTGCGCACCGGGCGCCATCGAGATCACCGATGCTGCCAGAACGCACGCTGACATACCCGCGATGAGGTGTCGTTTCATGAACTCTCCCCCGTACTCGTCCGTGGCTCAGGAGCCTATCGCCGGGCCCATGCCAGAGATATCCCCATCTACCGGAAAGTAGACATCTGCGGCATAGAACGTCCCGATATCGCCCCTGCCGGCTCCTCGTAGGACCTGACGGCCTCGTGCACGGTCGGCGGTGAGAAGTCGAGTCCTTGATGCTGCGGAACACCCGCGGGCAGGGCGCGAGCCGCCTTCGGGCCCGGTGTTCCGCTCCGGTGGCGGCGGGTTGCGCCGGCGCGGTCGCGCACAGGAGACGGATACCTGTGCGCGACCGCCGACCGGGACGATGCCCTCGGGGGACGACGGGGCCTACTGGTAGGTGACGGTGATCGGGCGGTGCACGCTGCGCTTGGGGAGGGTGATGGTGAGCGTCCCGGTGGCAGCGTCCCACCGGTAGTCGTGTGGGGAGAGCTTCTTGCCGCTCAGGGCCACCTTGGCGGGCGCCTCCGCGGCCTTCAGCGACAGGGTCCAACTGCGGTTGTGGACCTGGCCGCGGAAGGAACCCTTGGTGGCGGCGATGGAGACCGTGTGGCGGGAGCCGTTCTCGGTGTAGCGGATCTTCGTCGTGGCCGAGCGGATCCTCTGTTTCGCCGCCCCGTTGTCCTCGTAGAGGGTGTACGAACCGGAGGCGCCGCCGGCGATGGTCAGGGTGACGTCGGTCAGGGGGTTCTTGTCGTCGCTGCCGACGTCGTGCGTGCGGGTGGGCAGGATGCCGCCGGCCTTGATGAAGACCGGCATCGTGTCGAGACCGGTGGTGATGTCGTGGGAGGCGCCGCCGGTGTAGGTCTTGCCGGTGAAGTAGTCGGTCCACTGGCCGGGCGGGAACCACACCGACGTGGTGGCGGAGGTGCCGGGCGTGGTCACGGGCGCGACCAGGATGCCGGAGCCGTAGAAGTACTCGCTGCCGGCGGCGGCGTACGCCTGCGGCTCGTCGGGGTACTCCAGGTAGGTGGGCCGCACGATGGGCAGGCCGGTGCGGTTGGCTTCCTCGGCCAGGCCGTAGGTGTAGGGGACCAGGTTCTCCCGCAGGTTGAGGAAGGCGTCGGCCGACTTGCGGGCCGCGGTCCCGTACTGCCAGGGCAGCCGGTCGCTGTGGTTGCTGTGCAGGCGGTCGACCGGCTGGAAGGCCCCGAACTGCACCCAGCGGGCGTAGAGGTCGTCGGGGAGTTTGTGGGTGGTGCGGGTGGTGCCGCCGTCGGTGTAGGTCTCCGAACCGGTCAGTCCCGTGGTGTCGTTGTGGCCCCCGATGTCGTGGGTGATGGCGGCCATTCCGGTCGCCGCGGACTCCGCTGGGGTGTAGCCGACCTCGAGTTTCAGGGTGCCCCAGGTCGAGGACGTGTCGCCCGTGAAGTGGACGGTGGAGCGCTTGTCGGCCCACGGTCCGGTCGGCAGGGCCTGCTGGCCGCTGTATCCGCCGGCCTGGAGGGAGCCGTAGGCGCGGGAGAGGACAAAGCCCCGGCCGAGGTCGGCGGCGGTCGCGGTGGCGTACTGCTGGTTGATCCACGCGTCCGGGGTGACGCCCTGCAGCGACGACTGGGAGGAGTCGCAGCACCAGTCCAGCCACCAGAAGTCGTTGCCCTGCTGGTCCATGGTCCGGTGCAGGTCCAGGTACGCCTTGAGCTGGTCGGGGTCGCCGAAGTCGAAGGTGTAGCAGTTGTTCTGGACGCCGGCGGCCGAGGCGCAGCCGCCCTTGGTCAGCTTGCCCTTCGCGGTGGCCTGCGCCTGGGCGAACTGGGGGTCGGAGGCGAGGATGCTGGGGTGCACGTTGAGGGTGTTGTGCAGTCCCTGGGCGGCGGACCAGTCGAAGAAGCCCTTGGGGTCGGGGTACTTGGCGGGGTCCATCTCCCAGCCGCTCCAGGAGTTCACGGCTTTGAAGTCGGTGTCGGTCACCAGGACGTCCAGCGGAACACCTTCGGAGCGGAACGCCGGCAGGATCTTGTTCTCGTAGTCGGCCGCGGTGCGGTCGATGTACTCCGAGTACCAGACGCCGTAGGCCCATCGGGGCAGCAGCGCGGGCGGCCCGGTCAGTGTGGCCAGGTCGGCCATCGCCTGCTTGTAGTGGTGGCCGAATCCGAAGACGTAGCCGTCCTGGTAGGGCGCACCGCCGTGGCCGGGGCGCTGGGTGACCTTCTGCTTCGCGGTGTCGTACAGGGCGGAGGTGGTGTCGTCGAGGAGGTACCAGCCGTCCTTGTGCAGCAGGCCGGGCGTGGTGGGGACGGAGGCGTTGCCGGTGACGCCGTCCAGGCCGCGGCGGTATCCGCCCAGCGCGAGGTGCGGCTGGGGAACGTCGCCCTGCTGGGCTGCCACGGAGAAGGTGTCCGCGTTGATGTGGCAGCTGGTCGCGTCGGGGCAGCCGAGGGTGAGGTCGTTCGCACCCGCCTTGAGGGTCACGGGTACGGAAGCCGTCTGCCAGTCGTCCCAGCCGTCGGTGGCGGGGAAGGAGAGCGTCTTCGTGGTTCCGCCGGTGCTGACGGCCGCGGTGCGGGTCTCGTGCCGGCCGTCGCCGCCCGTCCCGTTGGCGTAGCGCACGAGGAGGGTGTAGTCGCCGTCGGCGGGTACGCCGACCACGTGGGCCGAGAGCGTCGATCCCTGGTCGAGTTCGGCGACGAAGCCCTTGCCCGCGAACCCGGTGTGGTCGGTGGCGCCCACCGCCGTGCCGCTCAGCCGGGCGGACTCCGCCTCGCAGCTGACGCCGTAGAGGCAGTCGGTGATGGCGGTGGTGGAGACCGGCGGGTAGGGGTCGCCGGGGCGGGTGAGCGCGACGCTGTCGAGGTTGACGTCGCCGGAGTCGGAGGCGGTCCGGGTCAGGGCGATGGAGTGGTGGCCGGCACCGAGGGCGAGCCGGGCGGTGACGAGGTTCCAGGTGTCCCAGTTGGCCGTGGTCGGCAGGCTGAGGGTCTGTGCGGCGCCGCCGTCGACGGTGAGGGTGAGGGTGCGGGTCTTCGTCTGGCCGTCCCCGCCACCGGAGTTGGCGTAGCGCACGCCGAACTGGTAGGTCCCGGCACTGCTGACATCGATGTCAGTGGACAGGGAACCGCCGGTGCCCTCGAAGCCCGCGGCGAAGCCGCTGCCGGTGTGGCCCGTGTGGTTGTCGGCCACGGAGACGCCGTTGAGCTGCTGGTCCTCGGCCTCGCAGAGGGCGCCCAGGGTGCAGGTGAGGCGTTGCCATGGTGCGGCGGTCACGGGCTGGTCCCCGGCGGTGAGCCGTACGGAGAGGTTCTGGGCGTCGAAGGCGCCGCTGCCGATCCGGTAGCGCAGGGACACTGCACTCGTCCTGACGGTGAGCCAGCCGTCGGCCGTCGTCGCGGTGTAGGGGGTGGGCGTGAACGTGTCGCGGCCGATCGCGTTGAACGTCGCCGCCTCGGCGAACTTGCCGTCGCCCGCGTACTCGGTGCGGATCAGCGTCGGCGAGAGTATCTCGAATCGGGCGTTGCCCGAGGTGACGGTCGGCAGCGCGGCGCGGTGGACGCCTCCGGCCGCCACCGCGGTGCCGGTGTCGGCCAGTGTCATCGCCGCGGTGGTCACGAGGGCGACCGAGACCACCGCCGGTCGCAGCACGGACCTCAGCCGACGTCTGAAAGAACTGCCTGGCATACGCGACTCCGTCCTCTGGTCGGGCGTTCCGCCCGTTCTCGGCGGGGCGTCATCCCGACGGCCAAGTGGCGCTCAACACGCTTGCAGCGTGCACTCGTTGAGGATGGTAGGGCCTGTGAGGCCGGTAACGCTGGCCCCTTGCAGCACGTTTGTCACTCAGACGCGTTGCTCGGGTGTAGGCGTCGCGGGCTCGGCCGGCGAACCGCACCGCGGGGTCGTGATTTGCGGGCTGCTGTTCAGGCCGGCCTTGGTCAGGATGGGCGCGAAAATCTGGAAGTTGACGTAGGTGACGAACCACCAGCCGAGGTAGTTCGATCTGTTGCGCGGGGTTACGGTCAGACGGTCGCCTGATCAGACCTGGCCCTGGGCCGGCGTCGATCGCTGTTCGAACCAGAGGTGGGCGAGTACTACCAAGGCCAGGCACACCACGAGGGCCCTGCCGCTGACGCCGGTGGCGAGCAGGCCGAGCAAGAGCGGGACCGCGATGCCGGTGATGACCCGAGAGATCGTCCGCTGCGTATCCGAACTGCGGCTGGCAACGCCGGTGACCACGCCGAGAGTGAAGTAGGCAGCGACCGCGCCGCACAACAGCCAGCGGCTCTCATCGGGCAGCGAATCGGAGCCATGGCTGACCACCGATGACAACGACGCGCCCATGGTGGCAACGACCCCGGTGACCAGACAGTGCAGGCCAAGGGCGGCGCGGGTGGAGATGCGGCCGGCGCGCAGATGCGGCAGGCCAGCGTATCCGAACACCACGGACAGGCCGAACATGCCGGCCACCAACACGAACGAGGCCATTGCGGTGGCCAACAGGCCAATGGTGTACCGGGCATCGGACGCGGCGTTGACGACCTGCACCACGGACTCGCCGAGCACGATGATCACAAAGAGTCCGAGCCGCTCGGAGAGGTGAGTCGGATCGACCGACACCCCTTGTATGACCGGTGCCGTCCCGCCGGGGCCAGCACCGGGCCGGCGCCGGCGCCGGGTGGTGGCTTGTGCGGCGAATTTCACCTGGACCTGCTCAAGAAGCTTGTTACCGGAGACGGCCAGAATCAACAGCAGGTCCAGGCCCACGCCCATCGCCCACAGCGTAGGCTTCCACCGCTCGTCGACCCAGATGGATATGAACCAGGGCAGCAGCCCTACCGAGTACTGCACAACGGGGAAGTCCAGCAGAACGTCGCCCCGGCGCCACGAGTGAGCCCCGCAGATGCGCGTAGCGAGGTAAGCGATCACGAAGACAGTCAGCGGGCGGAGTTCGTTCCCGTGCCCGAGTACGGTGTGCGCCACCCCCGGCACGGACGCAGCCATCACTCCAAGGCCGAACATCCCGATCATCAGCCGTATCACACGGGTTTGCCCCGCTGAGACGTTGCCGTACAGCATGAACGTCGTCCACGACAACCAGAACGTGAGGTACAACAGCGCGTAGACACCAAGCCGCGAGGCGTCCAGTTCGGACCCGAGGACATGCGTAAGGGCTGCCACGCCCGCCGCCGCCACAAGGTCGAAGAACAGCTCGGCCCAGCTCGCATGCCGCTCGACCTTGGTATCTTCACGCTCTTCCGCAGTGTTCAAGTCAGTCACGGTCGCAGCATAGTTCTGCAACCACCTTCACTGTCTGAGGGACTGTAAGAAGGGCGGCCCTGTCTCACGTTCGGTGGCCACGGTGGGTCGTCGGGGTCGTCGGCTTTGGTGGGACGGACGTCAATGAGCTTGCTCAACCGGTGCATTCGGGGTGCCGCCCGCCATCGAGCATGTGACTGACGAGGGTGAGTGGATCGTGATGCGGGCCCAGGCCGGGCGGGAGGCTGCGGTCTGTCCGGGGAACAGGTGAGAGAACAGAAGTCAGCCGCGCCGCGCCCCGTTCGCACGCGACTGCGTCGGGGAGAGCCCAGGCGCAGATTCACGCGGGCCGGCCGGTTCTGGCCCGATGCCTGCTCCGCCGCTGTGATCCACCGGGGTGTCAGCTCCAAGTCCTCGCGGTCGCCGCGAAGAGATCCGGATCACTGTGCACGGGAATGACACACACCAGGTGTCCACCCGGTGCCCGCAGTACGTGGCATTGGAGCCAACGGGAGACCTCGGTGGCGCCGAGTCGTACAAGGCGGTCGACTTCGGCATCGACGTCGTCGGTTTCGATGTCGATGTGTATGCGCGGCGCATCGTCCACTGACTGAACCACGGTCGCCAGACCGTCCACCGCACCGACCAGCGACGTGAACTGGGGCTCTGCCGAGTCGGCACGGGCCGGCACCCCCAGAGCGGCCGCCCAGAACTGGGCTGTTGCCGAAGCTTCCTGCTCGGGGGCGTCCACTATGAGCGCGTACATGCGCGATCGGTGCATGGACGCCACTGTAGTGATCGCATAGCAGGTCCGAGGCGCCTTTATGGACCAGGCTTGCCCATGCTCCTTGGCCGGGAGGGAGGAGAGGGAGGACGAGACGGGCGGCCCGGGCGCCCGGCGATCGGGGAGCGCTCAGCCGTGTGGCGCCCCCATCACGCGCGCTGAAGCCTGTGGGCGACGCATGCCCACGGTCCTTGCCGGGGCGGCGCTGACCGGATGGTGCCAACGGCTTTCCGACGGAGAAGTCAGGCGCGTGCGGTCAGGCGGGTGCGGGTGCGGCCACCCTGCCCGCCCGCCGGTGGTCGGGGGCGCGTACGCACCCGACCACCGGCCCGAGCACAGCAGGTCAGCGCGAGCTACGGCGGAAAGATCTGAACCCATGTCGGGAATCAGGCCGCGACCAGCTCCTTCTCCCGGTCCGGCGTCTTGACCTGGGGCTTCTTGTTCGGCAGCGAGAGCC
Source organism: Streptomyces sp. NPDC005574 (assembly GCF_040605435.1). Taxonomy (NCBI): domain Bacteria; kingdom Bacillati; phylum Actinomycetota; class Actinomycetes; order Kitasatosporales; family Streptomycetaceae; genus Streptomyces; species Streptomyces sp. NPDC005574. The sequence continues at coordinate 26,045 of NZ_JBEXCW010000044.1, read as the reverse complement.
GGAAGACCTTGTGCCACGCGGAGAACACCTGCTTGGGCAGCGGCCCGGTGACGTACTCCAGCTCGTACTTCTCGAACAGCGCGCGCACCTTCACCGCGACCTCGGCGTACCGGTTGCTCGGCAGGTCCGGGAACAGGTGGTGCTCGATCTGGTGCGACAGGTTGCCGGTCATGAAGTGCATGGCCTTGCTGCCGCTGATGTTCGCGGAGCCCATCATCTGGCGCAGGTACCACTGGCCGCGCGTCTCGCCCCTGATCGACCGGCGCTCGAAGACCTGCACGCCCTCGGGGAAGTGCCCGCACATGATCACCGAGTGGGACCAGATGTTGCGGACCAGGTTCGCGGTGAACGTGGCGGCGAGCGTGGGGAGGACCGACGGGCCCGACAGCAGCGGGTGGATCACGTAGTCCTTGAGCACCTGCTTACGGATCTTGCGGCCCACGGCCCTGGCCCGCGCGCGGAACTCCGGGTCCTTGCGGCGGCGCTTCTGCAGGTTCTTGCCGAGCTCCAGGTCGTACGCCGCGATGCCGTACTCGAAGAAGCAGGCGTTGATGAAGTTCCACAGCGGTTGGCCGAGGTGGATCGGGTGCCACTTCTGGTCCTCGTCGACGCGCATGATGCCGTAGCCGAGGTCGTTGTCCTTGCCGATCACGTTGGTGTACGTGTGGTGCAGCTCGTTGTGCGAGTGCTTCCACTGTTCGGCCGGCGAGACGTGATCCCAGTCCCAGGTGGTGGAGTGGATCTTCGGGTCCCGCATCCAGTCCCACTGACCGTGCAGGACGTTGTGACCGATCTCCATGTTGTCCATGATCTTCGCCACGGACAGACCGGCGGTGCCGATCAGCCACGCGGGCGGGAAGATCGAGAACAGCAGCACGCCCCTGCTGACCAGCTCGAGCTTGCGCTGCGCCGAGATGACCTTGCGGATGTAGGCGGCGTCTTCCTCGCCGCGGCCGGCGATCACCTCGTCACGGATCGCGTCCAGCTCGCGGCCGAGCTCCTCGATCTGCTCCGCGGTCAGGTGGGCGGTGGGGTCGATGGCGGTCAAGGTACTCCTACCGTTCGATGTCGCAGGGGCCCGCCGCGGCGGACACGCAGGTCTGGATGAGGACGCCCGGCTCGGCCTCGGTGATCTCGCCGGTGCGCAGGTCGCGGACGGCGCCCGCCTTGAGCGGCGTGACGCAGCCGAAGCAGATGCCCATGCGGCACCCGGACGGCATGAGCACGCCGGCCTCCTCGCCGACGTCCAGCAACGGCGTGGCGCCGCTCGCGTCGACGGTCCTGCCAGTGGTGCTGAACGTGACCTCGCCACCGTCGCCGGCGACGACGATACTGGGGCGGAAGCGTTCGGTGTGCAGGCGCTCTCGGACGCCGTGCTCGGTCCAGTGCTCTTCGGCGGCGTCGAGCAGGCCCGCGGGCCCGCAGGCCCAGGTCTCGCGCTCGGCCCAGTCGGGCACGAGTTCGTCGATCCGGGCGATGTCGAGCATGCCGTCCGTGTCGGTGTGCAGCTCGGTGAGACGCAGCTTCTTGTCCGCGACCAGGTCGTGCAGATCGTCGCGGAAGATCACGTCGTGCGGCTGTGGCGCGGAGTGGATCATGACGGCGTCGTCGAACTCGGTGTCGCGCAGCATGCCCATCACCGGCGTGATGCCGCTGCCGGCTGTCAGGTAGAGCACCTTGGCGGGCTTGGCCTCCGGCAGCACGAAGTCACCGGTCGCCTGGTCGAGCTGGATCAGCGTGCCGGGTTTCGCCCTGCGGACCAGGTGGTTGCTGACCTTGCCGTCCGGGATCGCCTTCACGGTGATCGTGACGCGGCCGTCCTGGCGGTTCGTCGGCGAGGTGACCGAGTAGGCACGCCACAGGCGCACCCCGTCGACGTCGACCCCGATCCGCACGTACTGACCGGCCGTGTGGCCCCGCCAGCCCCGTCCAGGCCTGATCACGATGGTCGCGGCGTCACCCGTCTCGGGGTGCACGGCCTCGATGCGCCCACGCAGGTCCGCGCCCGCGCGCAGCGGGCTGACCAGGTCCAGGTAGTCCGACGGCAGCAGCGGCGTCGTGACCATCTCCAGCAGTTTCCACGCCCTACTGCGGAGGGCTGTACTCGTCATGACTCCAGCTTGATGTGCCTCAAGGCGTAAAGTCCTGTCCGCAGGACGTAAATCTGGTCGGCTGAATTGTTCGCAGGGAACAAAAAATGAGCCATGCAATCCGGAGGGCCACCGAGCTGGCCCTGAATGAGGCGACGGTCACCGCACTGCGGGCCGCGCTGAAGACCACCGCCGACGAGGTCGTCCAGGCGATCATCGACGAGGTCCCTCCCTACGCCAACGCCCTTTCGGGCCACATGGGCGGCACCATCCGCCGAGCCGTCCGCACCGCCCTGGGGCACTACCTCGACCTCGCGAGCGGGAACGCCACGGGCGGCGACGCAGGTGACGCAGCATACGAGCTGGGCCGCGGCGAGGTGCGCGACGGCCGTTCGATGGACGCCCTGCTCAGCGCCTACCGCGTCGGCGCCCGCGTGGCCTGGCGATGCCTGGCCTCGGGTGCCGTACCCGCAGGTCTGCCCGCCGCCGAGGTCGCCAAGTTCGCCGAACTGACCTTCGCCTACATCGACGAGCTCTCCGCCGCGAGCGCCGCGGGCCACGCCGACGAACTGGCCGCCCAGGGCCGGGCTCACGAGCGCCACCTGGAACAACTGGTCCGCGACCTCCTCGCCGGCGCGAGCCCGGACGTGCTGCTGGCCTCCGCTCAACGGGCCGGGTGGCAGCCTCCGGTCTCGCTCACCGCGGTCCTGCTGCCCGCCGCCCAGGCCCGGCCCGCCTACCGCGCGCTCGACCCGAGCACCCTCGTCCTCGACGATCTGCCGGACGCCTTCGGCGTGCTGCTCGTCCCCGACGCCGACCGACCGCATCTCTTGAGGCAGCTGACCGACCGCACCGCCGTGGTCGGCCCGGCCCGGCCATGGACTCGTGCGTCCGCCTCGTACGCGCGAGCCGTCCGCGCGCGCTCCCTCTCCTCTGATATTCGCGACACCGAGGACCACCTGCCCGAGCTGGTGCTGAGCGCCGACGTGGACGCGTTCGCGGACCTGCGTGCCCGGGCTCTGGCCCCGTTGCGGACCTTGCCTGTCGCGACCGCTCGGCGCCTGGAGGAGACGTTGCGGGCGTGGCTGCTGCACCATGGCCGGCGGAACGAGGTGGCGGCGGCGTTGTTCGTCCACCCCCAGACCGTCCGGTACCGGATGTCGCAGCTGCGGGAGCTGTTTCCGGATCTCGGGTCGCCGCACCGGATCCTTGAACTGACGCTGGCGGTCGGTCCTCGGGTCATCTGACGCGTTCTTCGACCGTCCACGACCGCGTCCGCGAGCAGGGCGACCGCAGGTTCCGGGATCGCGTGGATCGTCCGCTTCCAGGGGGAGTTGACGAGCGGCTTTCAGGCGGGCTACTGCGGCAGGAAGCGCCTCCTTGGGTGGCCGGAACCTGCCCATGAGGCGCGGTCCTGGCTCGCCCGAAGATCCGCCATCGCTGGGAACTGACAACCGGCTGGCTGTTCATCACCGTCGGGATCGGCGTCGCCGTGGCAGCCTGACCCCGCTCCCGGGTGGGGCCACAGCCGGCCGCCCGATGCCGCGATACTGGCCTGCGGCACGCGGCGAGCGACTCAGCATCGCCCCTCATCAGCGGCTTCGCGATCTCCGACAGCCCGTCCGGAACGATCCAACTCCACGTTTTCGCCCCGTACCGAGGTCAACGATGCCTCAGCGCGTAGGAGACAGCCGAAGAGTTCCGAACAGCGGTGGAGTCTCCACGCCTCTGACTGTTCTTTGGCGTCCCGGCCGCGCGACGAGGAGTGAACCCGTCCCATGACATCGTTCACGCAGTCCAGGCCGCCGATGCGTGGGGCTCCTTGATGGCCGGCCACTGGGGTCGTCGGGCCGGACAGTTGGGTTACTCACCGGACAGGGCGGCGGCCCCCGTCGACGGCCACCCCAGCCACCAGATGAACAGGCCGCTCAGCAGGACGAGCAGGAAGATCGCCGCGTTGGTGCGACGGTAGGCGACGAGGAGTGCCACGAACTCGCGGATCATGGCGCTCGGCCAGAAGTACGACGCCGTGGGGGCGCCCACCACGTGGCCTCGGACGCCGGTGCGGCGGGCGGTCACCGCGGCGCGGAAGACGTGGTAGTTGTTCGTGACGATCACACAGCGGTAGTCCGGATTCGCCTTCTCCATCAGGGCCTTGCTGAACGTCAGGTTCTCCTCCGTGGTCGTCGAGCGGTCCTCACGCTCGATCAGATCGGGGGGGAAGCCCTGGGCGACCAGGTAGTCGGCCATGGCGTGGGACTCCGGAAGCTTCTCGTCGGGCCCCTGTCCGCCGGAGGTGAGCAGCACGGGTCGCCGTCCCCTCCGCGAGAGCCGTGCGTGCTCCTTGCGGGCACGGTCGAGACGGCCGGCCAGCAGCGGAGGCACAGTGGTGCCGCCGATGAGGCCCGAGCCGAGGACCACCACGTAGTCCGCCCGGCGCCGGATGCGCAGGCGCCCGTACAGCGCGCCGTAGAAGAGGAAACACAGGAACAGGAAGGCGACGTATCCGGAGAGCGCGACGGCGGTTGCCGCCACCACCAGGAGTGCGTGCGTGTGCAGCACCAGCGCTGTGATCAACAGGGCCAGCAGGGCGACCAGTGCGACACCCGCTCCCAGGGACAGCAGGTTTCCCGGGCTTCTGCCCTCCCTGCGCACCATGGTGATCCCGTTGGCGATGAGGAACCACGCCAGCGTGACGACCCCCAGAGCCGCCAGGGTCAGCAGCGCGACAGCGAGGTCGTGGCCCAACTGGGCCTTCTCGGAGGCCAGGTGCAGAAAGAGCGCGATCACGGCGAAGACGACGGAGAGCCCGAGGAGGACCGCGTTGCCGACCCGGCGGCGGTCCCGTACCACCCCTACGCAGAACAAGAAGAAGCAGACGAACGACGGTACAAAGGCCAGCATGCGCTCATGCTACGAGGCGTGCCCCGGGGCCGGGCACCCGGTCCCGGTGGCCGTCAGCGTCCGCCGGTGAGCTCGGACCCCGGGGCCCTCTCGGCGTCCGGCAGTGCGCTCTCAGAACACCCTGATCGGGATCTCCGCCGGTTCGCTCAGCAGCCCCTTGATCTCGTCGTCCAGGCGGACCAGGGTGATCGAGGCGCCGGCCATGTCGAGAGACGTGCAGTACTCGCCCACATAGCTACGCCAAACGTCGATGCCCCGTCCGGCGAGTTGCTTGTGGGCCAGGCCGTAGACCAGGTACAGCTCGCCGATGGGGGTGCCGCCGAGGCCGTTGGCCATCAGGGCCACCGAGTCGCCGGAGGCGAAGGGCAGGTCCTCCACCACCGCGTCGACCAGCTCCCGCACCATCGCGTTCGCCGGCTGGAGCTTCTCCCGCTCGCGGCCCGGCTCGCCATGGATGCCCACGCCCATCTCGACCGCGTCGTCGGGGAGTTCGAAGAGCGGCGAGCCCTTCGCCGGCGGGGTGCACGCGGTGAGGGCCATGCCCATCGTGCGGGTCAGGGAGTTGACCTTCTCGCCGATCCGGTGGATCTCGTCGAGGTCCGTGCCCCGCTCGGCGGCCGCGCCGACCGCCTTCATGACGAAGAAGTTGCCGGCCACCCCGCGCCGGCCGACGGTGTACGTCGAGTCCTGCACGGCCACGTCGTCGTCGATGAACAGGGTCCGGACGGTCACACCGTCGGCCTGCGACAGCTCCTCGGCCATCTCGAAGGCCATCCGGTCCCCGGTGTAGTTGTTGACCAGCAGCAGGACGCCCTTGGGGGAGGCGACCCGTTTGACCGTCTCGTAGACGAAGTCCGCGGGCGGCGCCGCGAACACGTCGCCCGGACAGGCGGCGTCGAGCATGCCCCGGCCGACCGTCATCACGTGCGCGGGCTCGTGCCCGGAACCGGAGCCCTGCACGATGGAGACCTTGTGCTCCTGCGGGGCGTCCGCGCGCATGATCAGGTTGTACTCGGGTACGTACCTGAGGGTGTCAGGATTGGCCAGCGCCAGTCCCTCCAGCATCTCGGCGACATAGTCCTTCGGGTCGTTGACGAACTTCTTCATGCCGTGCTCCTCGTGATCTCGTCGCCCGGGTGCCGGGGGCGGTTCATGCGACGGTGCGCCCGGGGTCAGTCGCGTGCCTCCCACTCGGCCGCGACCCGCTCCGCCATCACCGCGACCGCCACCGCGCCGGGGTCCGGCGAGCCGATGCTGCGCTCGCCCGTGTAGCTCTGCCGTCCGCGTCGTGCCTGCATCGGCGTCGTCGCGTCGGCCGCGGTTCGAGCCGTCGTAGCAGCCAGCGCGGCGAGTTCCGCGGCCGAGGCGGGCGGTTCGCCGTCGGCCGTCCGCTGCTCCAGCGCGTCGGTCATCGGGATGAGCGCGTCCAGCAGGGTCTTGTCCCCGAGATCGGAGCGGCCGCGGGCCTTGATCCCCTCGGCGGCGGCCCGGAGCATGGCGACCGCGTCCGCCGCGTTCAGCTCGTCACGGTCCTTCACGGCCACGGCGGCCCGCAGAAAGGCGGTGCCCCACAGCGGCCCCGACGTGCCGCCGACCCGCTTGGAGATCACCATGGCGACCTTCTTCAGGAACTCGGACGGAGTCTCCGGGGCGAGGGTGTCCCAGTCGGCGAGCACGATCTCGAAGCCGCGGGCGAGCGAGAAGCCGAAATCTCCGTCTCCTGCGACGGCGTCGAGGTCACCGAAGGCCTTCTCGTTCTCGACCGCCGTCCGGGCGATCGTCCGCACGACGAACGCGAGGTCGCCGGCGGATGTCGTTGACGTTGTCATGACTCTCCTGACTGACCTGGTCAACTCGGGGCGGGCGGCGCCGAACCAGGGGGATCGGACGTCGGGGCACCCGTGTGCTCCGCGACCGCGGCGTCTCCGGCCGTGAGCAGCGCCGCCAGGTCCGTGAGCTCCACCCACGGGCCCGGGTGCACCCCGAGGGGATCGTTCAGCACCCGGGTCACGGTCGCCTCCGGCGGCGGGTCACCGAGCGAGGTGACCACCAGGGAGGCGCCCGTGAAGTCCTCCTCGCCGGTATAGGCGCTGGTCGTGACGGCGCAGGCGAGACCGGCGCCGAGCGCGGCGAGCATGCCGTTGCGGCTGTCCTCGATCGCCACGACGGCCGCCGGGTCGAGGCCGAGCCGGCGCACGGAGAACGCGTAGATGTCCGGGGCGGGCTTCTTGCGCGGAACCACATCACCGGCGAACACCGCGAAGCGCGAGGCCAGTTCGGTGCCCATGGCGAGTTCCAGGACGCTGCGGACGGACGCCTCGGCCGAGGTGGAGGCGACCGCGAGGGTCCAGCCGGCCGCGTGCGCCGCCTCGGCGATCCGTCGCACCCCAGGGCGGGGCGGAATGGCGCCGCTGTGGATGATCCCCGTGTAGATCTCGGTCTTGCGCCGGTGCCAGCGGGCGACTTCCTCGTCCAGCGCGTCCTGGTCCGTGGGCAGGCCCGCCGCGGCGACGAAGTCGGGTGTCAGCAGCGTCTTCATCCGCTCCTTGCCCCCGCCGACCTTCACCTTCTCCGCGTAGTCCGTGTCGCTCCACCGCACCGGCAGCCCGAACTCCTCGAACGTGACGTTGAACGCGGGCAGATGTCCGTAGCGCTCGGTGTCGGCGAGGACGCCGTCGCAGTCGTAGACCAGCGCGGACACGGTGTCATCCCGCCCGGCCGGCGCTGCCGAACAGGGTCATCAGCGAACCGGTCATGTCGATGACGTCCTGGCGCACGGACCTGAACAGCGAGGGCGGGTCCCATTTCTGCCGCTCGGCCGCCGTCCCCAGGAAGTCCAGGCTCGACTTCATGAACTTCTCCTTGAGGGCGGTGGAGATGTTGACCTTCGCGCAGCCCCGCGAGATCAGGTCGTGGAACTGCTCGTCGGACAGCCCGCTCCCGCCGTGCAGCGCGATCGGCACCGGGTGCGCCGCAACGATGTCGGAGACCCGCTGGGCATCGAGCACCGGCGCCTGCTTGTACGACCCGTGGGCGTTGCCGATCGCCGGTGCGAAGACGTCGACCCCGGTGGTCCGCAGGAACTCCAGGGCGACCTCCAGCGTCTGCTGCTCCGCCGCGGTGTCGCTGCCGACGCCGTCCTCCACGCCGGTGATCGATTCGATCTCACCCTCGACGGCCGCCCCGTACGAACGGGCCTCCGCGACCACCTCGACCGTCTGCCGCATGTTCTCCTCGACGGGCAGTTTCGAGGCGTCGAAGAGCACCGAGTTCCAGCCCCGTCGCAGACATTCCGTGATCACGTCCCGCTCCGGACAGTGGTCGAGGTGGAGGGCGACCGGCACCTCGATCCCGGCGGTCATGGAGGTCCACATCGCATACAGAACGTCGCTGCCGATCGACTTCACCGTCTTGACGGAGGTCTGCACGATCAGGGGCGACCGCTTCTCCACCGCCGTGGCCAGCACGGCCTCCATCGTCAGGTCGTTGAACACGTTGATGGCCGGTACGGCGTAGCGCTCGGCGAACGGCTCGGAAAGGATCTCGGTCAGCGGTGCAACACCCACGGCGCCTCCACGTTTGCGGCCCCACTCCGTCCATTCCACGCCCGCCGACGGCGCGCCGCCACTTTTGTCAGGGAAGCGACCTCACTCCCGCTCGGGATAGCCACCACGACCGAGGATCACGCGACACGTTTCGCCCTCGCCCGACGCACGCACGGCAGAAACGGTCTCGTACCGTCTCTCCCGTGCGTGCCGCCTGGGTCGGTCCGCTCAGGGCGTGTTCAGGCCTTGAGCACGACCTTCTGGCAGTTGTCCGCCTGGTTCTTGAAGATGTCGTAGCCGTGCGGCGCCTCGCTCAGCGGCATGGTGTGCGTGATGACCCGGGTCGGGTATCTCCCCGCGCTCGATGCGTTCGAGCAGCGGCTTCATGTATCGCTGAGCAAGCACTCGGATCCGGGCGATCCAGACGAGCCTCGCGGGGTCACGCGGCCGATCCGGCCGCGTGACCCCGGGACGGGTACGGCAATCCCCGGTTCCGGCGGACGCGGTGGCGGCAACCGGGACGTTTGCCGTACGCCCTCCCGGAGGCCCGCCGGCGTGAGGACAGCCCTGCAGGAGTGGGAGGTGCGACGATCATGCCCGATCCCCGGCAGCCCGAGCTGCGGCGCACTGACAGGGGAGCGGCGACGCCGGAGGACAGCCAGTCCCTGACGGCAGCGCAGCCCGCCGAGGGAGGCGGCCGCGCCAAGGGCAACGACCGCGGCGACAAAGGCGGCGACAAAGGCGGCGGCGAGGGCGGCGGCACGCCGCCGGACCAGCAGCCGGACCACCCCGCCTGAGCGTTCGGCTCCGGCGGCCCCGTTCGAGGCCGTCTCCCCGCGGGCCGGGCACTCGTCGTCCACACCCCGCCGGGGCCCTGAGGCTTCTGGCGGAGCTCTGAGTCGGCGTGGCCTTCATGCCCGCGGCGGACGCTCACCTTCGCGCGCTCCACGGTCGGTGGTCGTGGAGCGGCTCGCGGTGGTCGACGGCGGGGCGGACCGCGACGGCGCTGTGCGGTGTGGCGACGCGGGCCGTCGCGGCGTGGTCGGGCCGCAGGGGCTTACGGGACAGCCCTCAGGGCGCCCACGGCCCGAGCAGGTTCTTCATCGCGTCCGTCAACGCCAGTTGCAGCAGTGGGCCGTAGGTGATCCGGCCGACGCCGAGGCGGCGGAAGCGCTCAAGGTCGTGCTTGGCGGGGTGAGCTGTGGAGTTCACCGGAATGCTGACGGCGCCGGTCACCGCCGTCAGCAGGTCGTCGTCGTCCTGGATGCCCACCGGGTAGACACTGTCGGCGCCGGCCTGCTGCAGAGCACGCAGTCGCTCGATCGCCTCGTCGAGGACGGCGGAGGCGTCCTCAGCGTGGATGAAGAGGTCGGTGCGCCCGTTGACCCAGACAGGGATACCCGAGTCGTCAGCCGCTTCGCGGAGGCCGGCGATGTAGCTTGCGTGCTCCTGCGTGGTGCGCACGCGTCCGCCGTCCGAGTGGACGGTGTCCTCGACGTTGAGACCGACGCCGCCGACCTCGATGAGCCCGGCGATGAGGTCGGCGGGCTTTTGTCCGTACCCGGCCTCCAGGTCCACGGACACGGGGACGTCGACCGCCGCGATGATGGGCTTGACGGCGGCGAGAACCTCCTCGAAGGTCTGCCCCTCGTGGTCGTCCGCTCCACGGGAGTCGGCGAGCGGATGACTGCCGACCGTCAGCGCGGGGAACCCGGCGCCGGCTGCTGTCCGCGCGGACCAGACGTCCCAGACGGTCGGCAGTACGAGCGGCTTGTACTCGGCGTGCAGCTGCTTGAGGCGTTGAGCGCGCTCAACGGTGGTGCGAATGTCCATGTCGAGGACGTTACCCCGGTCCGCCACGAACAAGGTGTCCACAGCGCGCCGTTGGGTGACGGAAAGGTTCAGTCCGGTTTGCTGCCGGGCCGGACATGCTCACGGACGGCTGCCCTGAGCGAACGAGGGGCGCGTATCCGCGGTCGTCGCTTCGCTGCCCGTCATCTCCGGCGCGCCTTCATACACCGCCGAGGGGATTGGAGGAGCTTGCCTGGTGCAGGTCGGCGGGCCGCCCGCGCTCGTGCCGTCGTCGATGCGCCGGCGTGAGTGGGGACGTCGTGCTTCTGATCGACTCGGAGCTCGACTCGCCGACCTGTGGAACGGTCGGCGTCGGGGGCTCTTGTGGACGCGATCGCCGTACCCGCCCGGCTCAGCGCGCCGCGCGGCCGACTCACCCCTGCCGGCCGGTGCGTGCGGGGGCTGTGCTGGAGCGCAGCGAGACCGGGGGAGCCAACAGGATGTGCCGTGGCGGGGTGTCCGGCGCGGTGATGCGTTCCACCAACAGGGAAACGGCCTTCTCGCCCATTTCCAGGGCGGGTACGTCCGCTGCCGTGAGCGGCGGGCGGAAGTCCTCGGCCCAGGTCCTGGCCGCGACTGCGGTGATGGAGAAGTCGTACGGCACTTGGAGGCCGGTGTCCGCCAGCGCGCGCTGGATGCCGGGCAGGGCGGCCTCGTTGATGGTGGTGACCGCGGTGAGGTCCGGATGGCCACGCAGCAGCACCTCGACGCATTCCTGACCTGAGCGGGCGTCGTCCCCGCACGGCGCTTCGATGCCGTCGAGGCCGCGTTCCGCCACGGCGGCCTCGAAGCCCTCTCTTGCCCTGCACGCCGGACCGTAGCCGGCCGCGACGAGTTCCCGGGAACGGGTGATCAGAGCCACCCGGTGGTGCCCCAGATCGGCGAGGTGCCGCACGCAGTGCTGGACCAAGCCCGCGTAATCGACGTCGATCCAGGACATCTGCTGGTCGCCGGCTGTGTGCCCGATGCCGACGAAGGGCAGCCCGGCATCCTGCAGGCGCCCCACACGAGGATCCTCCAGGCGGATCTCCATCAGGATGACACCGTCCACGCGGCTCTCCGAGATCAACCGTTCGAAGGAGCGGTCGTGATCCCCGCCGGAAGGGGACAGCAGCACATCCAGGTCGACCCGGGCGGCGGCGTCGACCACGCTGGCCACGAAGTCCAGTTGCATGTGTGTGAGCCTGTCGCCGGCCGGCGGGATGACGAGACCGATCGTTCGGGTGCGGCCCTCCTTGAGGGCCCTCGCGGTCGCGTTGGGGCGATATCCCAATTCGTTGATCACGTCCTGGATACGTCTGCGGGTGCTGCTCGCGACGGGTCGTTTGCCGCTGAGCGCGTAAGACACCGTGCTGCGTGACACGCCGGCGCGCCTGGCGATCTCCCCGATGTTCATGCAGCCCCCCGAGAACTTACCCGCGGGTAGAGAGGGTACCTCGCGCGAATCGCCTCGCCATCGGGCGCGCGTGTCGGAGTGGGGGGGTAGGGCCTTCCGCGTCGACCGCTGGGAGCCGGCGATCTGCCGGAAGGCGCTTCACGTGGCGGCGGGCGCGAGGGTGCCCAGCTTGCGGCGGTGGAACGCGCTGACGGCGTCGCGACCGTCCCCTCGGCAACTCGCCGGCCGTCCCCTCGGGGACTCGTCACGGACGGGTGGTCGAGCGCCCGGGTTCCGGCGGTGCATGCGGCTGGCCCGCGCGCTGGCGGTCCGAGCCGACGAAAGACGCCCGGGTGCCATGAGTCGCACGGAAGGGCGTCGGGCGGTCGGGAGCCGTCACGCGTTCGGCGTATGACCATGACCGGCGGGCGTGGAGCGAATCGATTCCACGCAAGCGCTTCGACACGTTGAATTCGAGAGTGGTGGAGCGGAGGTCATGGCGTGCGGCGTGGCGGAGGCGGCGCCGACGGCTCCGCCGCTTCGGCCACTGCCTTCCGACCGGCCTGCGCCCCCGGTGGGTTCGGCGGCAGCGGCCCTGCTCACCGGCACCACAGGCAGGCACGGGCTGGGCCGGGCCCCGGCGCCGGACACACCTGTGCGGCCCACCGGGCCCCGCACGGCAGGAGGTCACGCTGCCACCCGCATGCCTCCGCCCGGAACCGTTCGAGCGTGCCGATCGGTCCCGAACCGCAGAAATCAGCCGTCGAATCGATTCCGCGACAAGGTTTACGGCAGGAGCCTCCGCCCCCCTTGACAGCCCACGTAGCCGGGAGCACCGTCTCCCCCCGAAACCTCTCTGCAATCTCGCTGCAATCACGGCACCTTCGAAGCGCTTCCGGACGGTCCGCGCCACCAACGCGACCCGATCGGGTCGCGCCGGCACAGTAGGGAGATCAGATGGGAACCATACGCACCAGGCGCCACCTGCCGTCCGGCCGCGGCGGCGTGCAGCGGTTACTCGGGGCGGCACGTCGCCGTTGCAGGCAGCACAGTGTCCCGGACCGGGCACACGTCACCCTGCCGGCGCGCTCGCCCGGCTCCCGCCCGCAGCTGTTCGCCCGTGTGGCGGCCGCAGCCGTGCTCGTCGCCGGCACACTGGCCGGAGCCACGGCCACGGCGGGTACGGCCCGCGCCGACACGTCCGGGCCGTGTGACATCTACGCGGCAGGCGGCACGCCCTGCGTGGCCGCGCACAGCACGACGCGAGCGTTGTACGCCTCGTACGACGGACCGCTCTACCAGGTCCGGCGTGCCTCGGACAACACCACCCGGAACATCGGCGTCCTGAGCGCGGGCGGATACGCGGACGCCGCCGCCCAGGATTCGTTCTGCTCGGGGACGACCTGCCTCATCACGATCATCTACGACCAGTCCGGCCGCGGAAACCACCTCACCCAGGCGCCCGGAGGCGGTGCCGCCGGCGGACCCGACAACCTCGCCAACGCGACCGCCGCGCCCACCACGGTGGGCGGTCACAAGGCCTACGGCGTCTTCGTCGCGCCCGGCACGGGTTACCGCGACAACCACACCAACGGCATCGCGACCGGTGACAACCCCGAGGGCATGTACGCGATCTTCGACGGCACGCACTACAACGGCGGATGCTGCTTCGACTACGGCAACGCCGAGACGGACAGCAACGACGACGGCAACGGCACCATGGAGGCCATCTACTTCGGCAACATCAAGGTCTGGGGCTACGGTTCGGGCAACGGCCCCTGGATCATGGCCGATCTGGAGAACGGCCTGTTCTCCGGGGTGAACCAGCACTACAACGCGGGTGACCCGACCATCAACTACCGGTACACGACCGCCATCATCAAGGGCGGCCCGAACCACTGGGCGATCCGTGGGGGCAACGCCCAGTCCGGCGGCCTTTCCACCTTCTACGACGGAGCACGTCCCAACGTCTCGGGCTACAACCCCATGCGGAAGCAGGGTGCCATCATCCTGGGCATCGGCGGAGACAACAGCAAGGGCGCCCAAGGCACCTTCTACGAGGGCGTGATGACCTCCGGCTATCCGTCGGACGGCACCGAGAACGCGGTCCAGGTCAACATCACCGCGGCCGGATACGGCAACTCCTCCGGCGGGGTGAGCTCCGGTGCGCTGCACGCGGTGGGCGCGGGCAAGTGCCTGGACGTGCCGAACTCGTCCACCACGGCTGGTACCCAGCTGCAGATCTGGGACTGCAGCGGTGGTACCAACCAGACCTGGACCCGCACGTCCTCGGGCCAGCTGACCGTCTACAGCGGCAGCGGCCAGATGTGCCTGGACGCGTACAACAAGCAGACCTCCGCCGGCACCAAGGTGGTGACCTGGCCGTGCAACGGCGGTGCCAACCAGCAGTGGCGGCTGAACTCCGACGGTACCGTCACCGCCACCCAGTCCGGACTCTGCCTCGACGTCACCGGCGCCTCCACGGCCAACGGCGCCGCGGCCGAACTCTGGCCGTGCAACGGTGGATCCAACCAGCAATGGAGTCTCAACTGACCTGAACGGGTCCGGTCCGTGGCCGGCTTCCTCCCGGCCACGGGCCACCACCACCGGATCCAGGCAATCCGCGTGTCCGACACCCGGCGTGCAGCTCCACGTGGATTCTCCGACCGTCCGGCCGAATCGCCCGATTCCCCTCGCCCTATCCCAGTGAGGCTACGCCCTGCAGGCGGCTTCGGCGCCGGAAAACGCAGCCGGTCGTGAGTGGTGCCCACCAACTGGTGGATTGGCAGGTGCATGATCAAAATAGGAGTGACGGTCTGTACAGGACGTGCAAGAACAGCAGCCCGGGCCTTGACGCCATGGCGGCGGCAGCAACCCGGGCCGGCAGCTCGACCAATGGCCCTGCAAGAACACGGCCGGCAGCGACCAGGACTTCACCCCCGCTGACCCGCTCGCGGACTCGTTCACCCCACCCACTGTCCCGCACCAGTGAGGAACGCTGATGAAGAAGTACTCGGTACCGTTGGCCATGGCGCTGACGGCCGCGCTCGGCGTGGGCGCCGCACTGCCCGCGGCGGCCGCCACCGGCACGGGGTCGCGGCCCCCCGCCTCACGGCTCCCGGCCGCGCCCGCCACCGTGCGGCTGATGCCGTTGGGCGACTCGATCACCTGGGGCGTCGGCAGCCCGTCCGGCAACGGCTACCGGGGCTTCCTGTGGAACCAGCTGTCGGCCGAGGGGCACGCCTTGGACTTCGTCGGCTCGGGTCGCAACGGAACCATGTCCGACCCGGACAACGAAGGCCACTCCGGCTGGCGGATCGACCAGATCGCAGGCATCGCCGACTCCGTGCTGGGCCGTTTGCGTCCGAACGTGATCGCCTTGGAGATCGGTACCAACGACCTGAACGGCAACTACCAGATCCCGACCGCCCCCGACCGGCTGCGCGCCCTCCTCGACCAGATCACCCGCGCCGCCCCCGACGCGACCGTCCTCGTCGGCACCGTGATCATCTCCACCAGCGGCACCGAAGAGGCCAACCGGCCCGCGTTCAACGCCAAGCTGCCCGGGATCGTCCAGGCCGAGCAGGCCGCCGGCAAACACGTACGCCTGGTGGACATGAGCGCATTGACCGCCGCGGACCTGTCCGACTCCCTGCACCCCAACGACAACGGATTCCGCAAGATGGCGGACGCCTTCAACGCGGGGGTGCAGGCCGCCGACGCGGCAGGCTGGATCAAGCCGCCGGCCTCGACGGACGGTCAGGTGCGTTCCGGGATCACGGGGAAGTGCCTGGACGTCGACGGCGGCAACAGCGCCAACGGGACCGCCGCGGACATCGCGACGTGCAACGGCTCCGCCGCGCAGCAGTGGTCCGCGCGCTCCGACGGCACCCTGCGGGCGCTCGGGAAGTGCCTCGACGCCGTCGGACGCGGTACCGCCAACGGCACCGAGGTCGAGATCTGGGACTGCAACGGCGGCGCCAACCAGCAATGGCAGGCGTACCACGGCGGTTACCTCAACCCGGTCTCCGGCCGCTGCCTCGACGACCCCGGCGCGTCCGCCACCGACGGTACGCAACTGGTCCTGTGGGACTGCAACGGCGGCGCCAACCAGCAGTGGACCGCTCTGCCGGTCTCCTGAGCCCGTGCCCGACCCACCGCGGCACCGTCCCGGGGTCGGTGTCGGGGTACACACCCACACACAAGGAGAATGATCCTTCATGTCCTGGTTAAACGAGGGGCCCCGTCTCCGGAAGGCCCTGACCTCGGTCACCGGTTTGACCGCCGGCACGGTACTGGCCCTGGCCGGCGCGGCGACGCCCGCCGCCCATGCGGCCTCCGGCACGCTGGGCGCGGCCGCGGCCGAAAGTGGCCGCTATTTCGGCACGGCCGTGGCCGCCGGAAGGCTCGGTGACTCGACGTATTCTACGATCCTCGACCGGGAATTCAACATGATCACCCCGGAGAACGAAATGAAGTGGGACACCACCGAACCGTCCCGCGGCAACTTCAACTTCGGACCGGGCGACCAGATCGTCAGCCACGCCACCGCACATGGTCAGCGCATGCGTGGCCATACCCTGGTGTGGCACTCGCAGTTGCCCGGCTGGGTCAGCGGCATCAGGGACGCGAACACCCTGCGCAGTGTGATGAACAACCACATCACCAGCGAGATGACCCATTTCAAGGGCAAGATCTACGCCTGGGACGTGGTCAACGAAGCCTTTGCCGACGGCGGCAGCGGCCAGCACCGCAGCTCGGTGTTCCAGGACGTGCTCGGCAACGGGTTCATCGAGGAGGCGTTCCGCACCGCGCGGTCGGCCGACCCCTCGGCCAAGCTCTGCTACAACGACTACAACATCGAGAACTGGACCGACGCGAAGACCCAGGGTGTCTACAACATGGTGCGCGACTTCAAGTCGCGCGGCGTGCCCATCGACTGCGTCGGTCTGCAGAGCCACTTCGGTGCGGGCGGCCCGCCGTCGAGCTTCCAGACCACCCTGTCCAACTTCGCCGCCCTCGGCGTCGACGTCCAGATCACCGAACTCGACATCGCCCAGGCGCCGCCGACGGCCTACGCCAACACCGTCAAGGCCTGCAGGAACGTCGCCCGCTGCACCGGCATCACCGTCTGGGGCATCCGGGACAGCGACTCGTGGCGGTCGGGTGACAACCCGCTGCTGTTCAACGGCAACGGCGCCAAGAAGCCGGCCTACGACGCGGTCCTGTCCGCGCTGGGCGGCGGCGGTACGGGCGACCCGGGAGGCATCGTCTCGGGCCAGGTGTACGCGCTGAGTGTGGTCTCTGCGGGTCGGGCGCTGGACGTGTCGGCCGGGCAGACGGCGAACGGCACGCCACTACAGGTCTGGGATGCCAGTGGTGCTGCGAACCAGCAGTGGCGGGCGAGCCAGAACAGTGACGGTTCCTACACGCTGACGAATGTCGGCAGTGGGCGGGTCCTGGACGAGCCGGGAGGCCAGACGGGCAACGGCACGCGGATGGAGATCTGGGATGCCAACGGCGGTGCGAACCAGCACTGGCGGGCGAGTCGGAACGGCGATGGTTC
Organism: Streptomyces sp. NPDC005574; assembly: GCF_040605435.1. Classification (NCBI taxonomy): domain Bacteria; kingdom Bacillati; phylum Actinomycetota; class Actinomycetes; order Kitasatosporales; family Streptomycetaceae; genus Streptomyces; species Streptomyces sp. NPDC005574. The sequence goes on along the minus strand of NZ_JBEXCW010000044.1, from coordinate 8,714 downwards.
GTACACCCTGACCAACGTCGCCTCGGGCCGGGCGCTGGAGGTTCCGGCCGGGCAGAACGCCAACGGGAGCCCGGTCCAGATCTGGGACTCCAACGGCGGCGCCAACCAGCACTGGAACTTCAGGTGAGGTGATCGACGCCGGCGCGCGCTCCTGCCACTGGACCGCTCCGGCTGACCGGACCGAACACCCGCGCCCGGCACGGCGGCCGTCGCCGGACGCGGGTTTCGCCATGCCGTCACGGCGGCCCAACCGGGGCGAGACATGGGATGGATCGCGTTCCGGCCGGGTGAGACAGGTCTATTGACAGTGCGAGAGGTGTATGGAATCACTGTCGACATGGGATGTCTGAGGGTTTCCCGTAAGGGGCGCTCGGGTGTCCTGGCTCCCTTCGGACAGGCACGGCACTCTCCCGTCTCCCCACAGACCTGAGGAACAGAATGCAGCCTTCATCCGTATCACCCCGGAGCCCCGCGGCTCATGGACGACGCTTACCCGCGGCCGCCGTCGTATGCGTCATGGCACTGCTGGCCACGCTGGCGGCGACCGCGCCGTCATGGTCCGCATCGGCGTCAGCGGGGTCCCTGGTGAGTTCGGCGTCGGGGCGGTGTCTGGACGTCAAGGGCAACGTCGACACGCCGGGAACGACGGTGGACATCTGGGACTGCAACAACCAGGTCAACCAGGCGTTCGAGTTCACGTCCGTGGGTGAGCTGAGGACGATGAGCGGCACCCGGTGCGTGGACGCCTACGACGACCGGACGGCTCCGGGAGCGCCCACGGTCATCCGGTCCTGCGACGGACGGTCGACCCAGATGTGGCGAGAGAACTCCGACGGGTCCGTCACCGGTGTCCGGTCCGGCTTGTGCCTGGACGTCAACGGGGCGGGAACGGCCAATGGCACCGCAGTCATCCTGTGGACCTGCAACGGCCAGAGCAACCAGAAGTGGAGCACCCCGACACCTCCGCCTCCGCCCAACGGGTCGGGCCCGTGCGACATCTACTCCGCGGGCGGTACGCCATGCGTGGCCGCGCACAGTACGGTGCGCGCGCTCTACGGTTCGTACAACGGCGCCCTGTACCAGGTGAGGCGTTCCTCGGACAACGCGACCAGGGACATCGGCGTGCTGGCGCCCGGCGGTACCGCCGACGCGGCGGCGCAGGACTCGTTCTGCGCGGGCACCTCATGTGTGATCACGGTCGTCCGCGACCAGTCCGGGCACGGCAACGACCTGTGGTACCAGGGGTCGGCCCAGGTCCCGGGATCGAGCCAGAGCAGCCCCTCGAAGGCGAACTCCGAGTCGCTGACCGCCGGGGGCGCCAAGGCCTACTCGCTGTACATCAATCCCGGCAACAGCTACTGGCGGGACGGACACCTGACGGGCGTGCCGACCGGTGCCGCACCCGAAGGGGCCTATGTGGTCACCAGCGGCACCCACGTCAACGGCGGCTGCTGCTTCGACTACGGCAACAGCGAGACGAGTCGGAAGGCCGACGCCGCCGGGGCGATGGATGCGATCAACTTCGGTACCCAGTGCTGGTTCGGCGGCTGCGCCGGCAGCGGTCCCTGGGTGCAGGCCGATCTGGAGTGGGGCCTGTACTCCGGAGGCAGCCAGTCCTGGAACACCAACCAGCGGGCGTTTCCCAGCAAGTTCGTCACCGCGATGCTGAAGAACAACGGGACGTCGAGGTTCGCCCTCAAGGGCGGCAACGCGCAGTCCGGCGGCCTGACCACCCTGTGGGACGGCGGGCTTCCCGGCGGATACAGCCCCATGAAGAAGCAGGGCGCCATCGTCCTGGGGAGCGGTGGGGACTGCTGCAAGCCCGGCGGCGGCGCCAACCTGAGCGCCGGCACCTTCTACGAGGGAGCGATCGTCGCCGGCTACCCCTCCGATGCGACCGACAACACGGTGCAGGCCAACGTCACGGCGGCCGGCTACCGCTGAGCTCCCTTCCCCCAACCCGGCTCAGGAGTCGATGACGTATGCCCATGACCCGTGAGAGAGCCAAGCGCCCTCCGACGCTCCCGCCGCCGCTGCCCTCCTCGCGCAGGGCCCTGGCGGTCGCGTTCTCGGTCGCGCTGGCCACCGTAGCCGCCTCCCTCCTCGCCCTCGGCGCCGCGCAGCCCTCCGCCGCGCAGCCCTCCGCCGCGCAACCCGCTCCCGCGCAGCCCGCCGCCGCGCTCGGCAACGGGCTCGCGCCGACCCCGCAGTCGGGACCGCTGCTGTCGACGACCGCGAGCCAGGCCGCCCCGGGCAGGCGTCGGGCCGCTCCGGGCAGGTCGCTCAATGTGAACCTGGCGTCGACCCGCGGGCCGTCGACCGGCGTGGGGGAGGGGTTCCTCTACGGCATCGACGAGGACGGCAGCCTGCCGGCGGACCAGTTCATCCAGCCGCTGGGGATCAACGCCTTCCGTGGCGGGGGATGGTTCTCCGGCGGCTGGATCAAGGACGGCTACCAGTACGGCTCGGCCACCCGGGCCGACGTCGCCTCGATCATCTCGCAGGCCAAGCGGCTCACCCGGCCGCCCTACCACGCGCAGTACCAGGTTCTGGTCAGCGACATCTACGGCGCGAACGGCGGTCAGCCGTCCAATACGAGGTACCCGTGCGACAACGGCGACTGCGCGAACTGGGTCGGCTTCATCGACTCCACGGTGGGAGCGCTGCAGGCGTCAGGACTCACGTTCTCCTACGACATCTGGAACGAGCCGGACATCTCCGCGTTCTGGACCCGGGGTGTGAACAGCGCCCAGTACTTCCAGATGTGGGACACCGCCTACCGGGAGATCCGGCGCATCGCCCCCGGGGCGCAGATCGTGGGACCGTCGCTCGCGTTCACCCCGCAGGGAAACCCGGGTGAATGGCGGACCTGGCTCGCGCACGTCAAGGCGGCCGGCACCGTGCCGGACATGATCGCCAACCACAACGAGGGCGACGTCGACGACCCGGTCACCGTCGCGCAGAGCCTGAACAGCGCCTTGACCGCGGCGGGCATCGGTGCGCTGCCCTTGTCCTCGAACGAGTACCAGCCGGCCGACCGGCAGTCCGCCGGGGTGACCGCTTGGTACCTTGCACGGTTCGCGCAGTCCGGGTACACCAACGCGATGCGCGGCAACTGGGTGTGCTGTGTCATCCCGAACCTGACCGGAGCCCTGACCCAGAGCGGGGGGAGCTGGCAGCCGACCGGCACCTGGTGGGCGCTTCGGGACTACGCCGACATGACCGGCACCCTCGTGGACACCTCCGGCCAGGTGGGTTCGACGGCGATCTCGGCCTCCGAGGACTCCGCGAACAAGCGCGCGGTGGCGATCGTCGGCGATGCGAACGGATACACCGGCGACGCGGCCGTGACGTTCGGCGGGGTGTCGTCCGTCCCCTGGCTGGCGGGCGCCGGCGGTGTGCACGTCACCGTGCACCGCATCCCCGACCAGGCCCCGCTCAGCGCCCCGCAGACGGTGTACGACCAGAACGTGAGTGCCTCGGGGGGTTCGATCACCGTGCCGATCACGTTCCAGGGCGCGCACGACGCATTCGCCGTCCAGCTGACACCTGCCGCGTCCGGCGGCGGCTTCCCGGACGGCTACCACCGACTCGTGGTCGCCGACGACAGTCTGTGCGTGGACGTCGCCGGCGGCTCCGGCAGCACGGGCGCCGCGATCGACCAGTGGACCTGCAACGGGCAGAGCAACCAGCAGTTCCGGTTCGTGCCCGCCTCGGGCGGCTACGGCGAACTGCGGGCGCAGAACTCCGGCCTGGACGTGGCGGTGGCCGACGGTTCCACCACGGCGGGCATCCCGGACATCGTCCAGCGGGCCCCGGGGGCCGTGGCCGACCGACTCTGGCTGCCGGTGCGGCAGTCCGACGGCTCCTACGAGTTCCACAACCAGAACAGCGGCCTGTGCCTGGACGTCTACGGCGCCGGCGCCAACCCGGGACAGCAGCTGGACCAGTGGCAGTGCAAGAACATCCCCGGCACGAACCAGGACTTCATCGTGCGCTGAACCCTTGCCCCACGGACACCGGCCCACGAGCGACCTCCGTCGGCCGTGGGGCCACGGCCACCATGAGCGGCACAGCCATCGCGTCTCCTGGCCGGCACACCCCGTCGGCCGCGAGTCGTCCACGAATCGCGAAAGGAACCCACCGTGTCAGCATTCAACCGGTCGTTACGGCGCCTGCGCGCCTGGGCGGCCGTGCTCGCGGGTCTCCTCCTGATCGCCGGCGGCGTCGTGGCCACGGTCGCTGCGCCTGCCCAGGCCGCCACCTCCCTCACGATCAACGGCGCGTCCGGCGGCCGGACCTTCGACGGCGTCGGCGCGATCAGCGGCGGGGGAGGCAACAGCAGACTCCTGATCGACTACCCCGAGCCCCAGCGCGGCCAGGTCCTCGACTACCTGTTCCGGCCCGGCTACGGCGCCTCCCTGCAGATCCTCAAAGCGGAGATCGGCGGTGACACCAACTCCACCTCGGGGGCCGAACCGAGTCACCAGCACACCCGGTCCGACCTCAACTGTGACCGGGGCTACGAATGGTGGCTGATGGAGCAGGCCAAGGCGCGCAACCCGGACATCAAGCTGTACGGGCTGGCCTGGGGCGCGCCCGGCTGGATCGGCGGCGGCAACTTCTGGTCCAACGACATGAGCAACTACCTGCTCTCGTGGCTGGGTTGCGCCAAACAGCACGGGCTGGCCATCGACTACCTCGGAGGATGGAACGAGCGGGGCTACAACGTCTCCTGGTACGTGCAGCTGCGCAGCACGCTCAACGCCAACGGCTACGGCAACGTCAAGATCGTCGCCGCCGACTCCGACTGGACCGTGGCGAACGACGTCAACTCCAACCAGGCCTTCGCCGCCGCCGTGAGCGCCATCGGCACGCACTACCCCTGCGGCTACCGGTCCGCCCAGTCCTCCTGCTCGGTGCCGTCGGCCGCCACCTCGTCCGGCAAGCCGCTGTGGGCGAGCGAGAACGGCTCGGACGACTACAACGGCGGAGCGCAGGCGATGGCCCGCGGCATCAACCGCGGGTACATCGACGGACGGATGACCGCGTACCTCAACTGGCCCGTGGTCGCCGCGATCACACCCAACCTGCCGTATCCCACCATGGGTCTCGCCCTGGCCGCACAGCCGTGGTCAGGCTCGTACTCCATCGGCAAGAACACCTGGGTGATGGCGCACACCAGCCAGTTCACCGCCCCGGGGTGGCACTACCTCGACGCCTCCAGCGGCTACCTCGGCGGCAACCGGAACAACGGCAGCTACGTCTCGCTGAAGTCCACGAACAACTCCGACTACTCCACGGTCATCGAGACGATGGACGCCGGCAGCGCCCAGACGCTGAACCTCAGCGTCACCGGCGGGCTGTCCACCAAGACCGTCCACGTCTGGTCGACCGACGTCACCTCCGGCAACCCCGCCGACCACTTCGTGCACGCCACGGACATCACCCCGTCCGGCGGCGGTTTCAGCCTGACCGTACAGCCCGGACACCTGTACACCCTGACCACCACGACCGGCCAGGGCAAGGGCACCGCCACCGGCCCCGCGCGCGGCGCGCTCAAGCTGCCGTACGGCGACTCCTTCGACGGCTACGCCACCGGCGCCGAGGCCAAGTACCTCATGGACTGGCAGGGCGCCTTCGAAGGGGTGAGCTGTGGCGGCGGACGCAGCGGGAAGTGCGTGCGCCAGATGAGCCCGCAGAAACCGATCACCTGGGACGCGCTGACCGATCCGCACGCCCTTCTCGGTGACGTGGGCTGGAGCAACTACACCCTCTCGTCGGACGTGATGCTCGAACAGCCCGGATACGCCGAGCTGATCGGCCGCGCGGGCGGGCACGACTACGACCGCACCGGCGGGCTGAACGCCTACCACCTGAGGGTGAGCGACACGGGGGCCTGGTCGATCCTCAACACGAACACCAACGGCACCGTCTCCACCCTGGCCCGCGGCACGACCGCGGCGCTGGGCACCAACCGCTGGCACGCCCTGGCCCTGACCTTCTCCGGCTCCACGATCTCCGCCGTCGTCGACGGAACCACCGTCGGTTCCGTCGACGACCGCACCTGGGCCGGCGGACAGGTCGGCTACGCGACCGGCCAGGGCGAGACGGCGCAGTTCGACAACCTGTCCATCACCCCCGGCAGCGGCGGAAACGACGGCGGCACGACCGGCGCGATCGTCGGAGTCGGCTCCGGCCGGTGCGTGGACGTCCCGAACCAGTCGCAGACGGCCGGCACCCAGGTGGCGCTGTGGGACTGCAACGGCGGCGGCAACCAGCAGTGGACCGACAACTCGGCCGGTGAGCTGCGGATCTACGGCAGCGACTGCCTGGACGCCGCGGGCCAGGGCACCACCCCCGGTACCAAGGTGGACATCTGGGACTGCAACGGCGGCGCCAACCAGAAGTGGACGATCCACGCGGACGGCACGATCACCGGTGTCCAGTCCGGCCTGTGCCTTGACGCCCCCGGCACGGCCAACGGCGCCCTGCTGCGGCTGTCGACCTGCGACGCCGGCGGCAACCAGAAGTGGAGGCGCGACTGATCCGGTGACCGGCTGACGATCAACGACAGCGGCAACTCCTCCGTCGACTCCCTCCGAGAGGCACCCCCATGTCCCCCTCACCCCCGCCCGTCAGCCGGCGCCGACTGCTGGCTGCGGCCGGCGCGGCCGGCGCCTTCGGCCTGCTGCGGTTCGCTCCCGAGGCCGCCGCGACCGACGGCCCCACGAACTACACCGCGAGCTGGTCCTCCGTGGACCGCCACCCCCCGGCCCCGGCCTGGTTCCAGGACGCCAAGTTCGGCATCTACTACCACTGGGGCGTCTTCAGCGTTCCCGCGTTCGGCAACGAGTGGTACCCGCGCAACATGTACATCGGCGGATCGGCCGAGAACCGGCACCACATCGCCACCTACGGCGACCCTTCGGCATGGCCGTACAACAACTTCATCGACGGCGCCCGCGACAAGGCCGGCAACTACGTGCAGTTCGCTCCCAAGCTCGCCTCCCAGGGCGGCAACTGGGACCCGGACGCCTGGGCGCGGCTGTTCAAGGCCGCGGGCGCGCGGTTCGCCGGTCCGGTCGCCGAGCACCACGACGGCTTCTCCATGTGGAACAGCCGCTCCAACCCCTGGAACTCGGTCCAGCACGGTCCCAGGCTCGACCTCGTGGGGCTGCAGTCGCAGGCCATCCGGGGGCAGGGACTGAAGTTCATGGCCTCCCTGCACCACGCCTATCACTTCAACGGCTTCTACGACCATGTGCCGAACCAGTCGGACCCGAACCTGCGCTTCCTCTTCGGCCAGCAAGGCTCCGCCGCGGAGAACAAGCTCTGGTACGACAAGCTGATCGAGGTCATCGACGGCTACCGACCGGACCTGGTCTGGCAGGACTTCGACCTCAACCTGGTGCAGGAGTCCTACCGGCTCCAGTTCCTCGCGCACTACTACAACCAGGCGGTCGCGTGGAACACGGACGTGGTCGCGACCTACAAGGACGGCCTCGACACCAAGGGCGAGGTCTTCGACTTCGAGCGCGGCGGCCCGGCAGGGCTGCTCACCCCCTACTGGCTGACCGACGACAGCATCTCCTCCTCCAGCTGGTGCTACACCGTGGGAATCGGCTACTACTCGACACAGGCGCTGCTCCATTCCCTGATCGACCGGGTCAGCAAGGGCGGCAGCATGCTGCTGAACATCGCCCCGATGGCCGACGGCACCATCCCCTCCGGGCAGCAGTCCATCCTGCTCGCCATGGGCGACTGGCTCGGCCGCTTCGGACAGGCGGTCTACTCCACCCGCCCCTGGGCCAGTTACGGCGAGGGCCCCACCAAGATGGGGGGAGGCTCGTTCAGTGGACCGGTGGCCGGAAAACCGCAGGACGTCCGGTTCACCCGCAGCCTGGACAACAAGGTGCTCTATGCCATCGCGCTGGGCTGGCAGGGCGGCGCCATGACCATCACGACCCTGAACTCGACCCGGATCAACCTCAGCAGCCTGACGAGCGCCAAGCTGCTCGACAACACCGCCGGCACGTACGTCGACCTGCCCGCACCGACCCAGGACGCGTCCGGTCTGCACCTGACCATGCCCTCGTCCAACCCGCCCTTCAGCGCCCTGGCGTACACGGTCAAGCTCACCTTCTCCGGTGAGATACCCGTCCTGGGCGCGCCGGGCGGCACCACCACCTGGGTCAGAATCGCCAACGTGACCAGCGGCCTGGTCCTCGACAGCGGGGGCGACGTCGCCTCCGGCTCGAACCTCAAGCAGTGGAACTACGACGGAAGCACCAACCTGCAGTGGCAGCTGATCGCCCTCGGCAACGGTTACCACCGCATCGTGAACCGCACCAACGGGATGGCCGCCGACAGCTTCGGCAACTCCGCCAACGGCGCTCCCGCCCGCCAGCAGGCGTGGAACGGCAGCGACAACCAGCAGTGGTCGCTGAACAGCCTCGGCGACGACCGCTACCAGATCGTCAACCGGGGCACGGGCACCGCCCTCGACGGCAGCGGCTCCGCCGCGGCCGGCTCCACCGCGGTGATGTGGACGCCGAACTCCAGCACCAACAACGCATGGACCGTCACCGCCGTCTGAGCCGGCTCGATCGACGCTCCCCCGTTACCTTCTTCGTGGCCTCGCAATGGGGCTCCCGGCCTTCGGCCCCGGTATGACTTGAGCCCCCAGTCGAGATGATCGAAAAGGTGGTGTC